>NZ_JAQNCQ010000115.1:0-18107 GCF_028368005.1 Geitlerinema sp. CS-897
GGCTACACCACCAATCGAGATGTAGCGGCAGCTCAGGTTGTGCGGAATAGAGGACTTGCCGCCGTGGGGCACACGGTCAAGAAGCTCAAGGAGGGCAATGCCGATGGGCACCCAACGAACTGAGAATCCCCGTGCCTTTAGACCGGGGAGTGTCAAGAGTTTAGATCGACTGGGGTTCCAAATTTCAAACTTTAAAACAATAAGTTAAGATGGCGTCGCGAGGGGGGAGTAGAGACGCCCGAACTGCACGCCTCTACCCGCGTTGCGAGGTTGCGATTTCCAACACTATTGGAGCGATCGCACGAACTTTTCTAACCGATCCATCCCTTTTTCGATCGCGGACATCTCCGTCGCGTAAGACAATCGCAAACAGGTATCGGTTCCGAAGGCAATGCCGGGTACTGCTGCCACGTGATACTCTTCGAGCAAGCGATCGCAAAACTCCAGAGACGACAACCCCATACTGGCGATATCCACAAACACGTAGAACGCGCCGTTCGGAGTCGGAGCGCTCAAACCGGGAATACTGTGGATACGCTCGAGAACGAAAGCACGACGTTTAGCAAAACTCGATCGCATCTCCTCGATACATCCGGGGGACTCGGGAGATTGCAACGCCGCGATCGCCCCGTACTGAGCGAAGGTGCAAACATTGGAAGTACTGTGACTTTGTAGCGTACTCGTGGCTTTAATCAACTCCACCGGCGCCGCCAAATACCCCACGCGCCATCCCGTCATCGAAAACGCTTTGGCGAAGCCACTGCTCGTAATCGTGCGATCGCGCACTTGCGGACTGACCGAACCGATGCTCAAATGCTCGGCACCATCGTAAAGAATTTTCTCGTAAATCTCATCTGAAATCACCCAAATTCCCGCCTCAAGAACCACCTCCGCCAAAGCGCGAATTTCGTCCGGCGTATACACCACCCCCGTCGGGTTCGAGGGAGAATTGAGGACGAACAGCTTCGTTTTCGGACTAATCGCCGCTTTCAACCGTTCCGGCGTAATCTTAAACTGCGTCTGGGCTGTGGTGGACACGATAACCGGAACCCCTTGCGCCAGCTTCACCATTTCCGGGTAACTCACCCAGTAGGGGGCGGGAACGATAACCTCGTCACCGGGATCGACGAGCGCTAAAATCGCATTGAACAGCGATTGTTTCCCCCCGTTCGTCACCTGAACGTTTTCGGCGGCGTAATCGAGTTGATTTTCCGTCTGTAACTTATAGGCGATCGCCTGGCGCAGTTGCGGTTCCCCAGCAACCGGTCCGTAGCGAGTTTTCCCCTCGTCCAGCGCCCGTTTGGCCGCTTCGACGACGTGTTGGGGCGTTCCGAAATCCGGTTCTCCCGCACTGAAGCTGCACACATCGATCCCCTGGGCTTTCATAGCTTTCGCTTTGGCGGAAATCGCCAGGGTCATCGAAGGAGGAACTTGACCGACTCGTGCTGATATTTTCATCGAGATAAATACGCTGTTGAATACCCTGCAAGTGGTAATTAGGGGAATTTTACCGCTAACGTCTCGATCGAAGAGTATCCTTTCGGTCAGACGACGGTGACATCCTCCACCATTGAAGCGATGATGGGAAAAACACCCATACAATCGTCGGAGCAGGGGATGAGGGTAGGAGGGAACGTTCGCCGATATGGTTTTGCGCCGCTTGGCTAACGAAATTTCACATCGCATTCCGTTACGAACGGTTTTAATCGTCCCCTTCGCCCTCCAAATTTTCGCGGCGGTGGGACTGACGGGATATTTATCGTTTCGCAACGGTCAAAAAGCCATCGACGACATCTCGACCCAGTTGCGAGACGAGCTGACCGATCGCATCGAAGAACGGCTCGATCGCTACCTCGAAGCGCCCCATCTCATCAACCAGCTTAACGCCCAAGCCTTTCAATTAGGACAGCTAGACTTACAAAACTTATCCCAACTCGATCGCCATCTCGCCCAGCGGATTCGCCTGTTCGACAACGTCACCTATGTTTACTTCGGCAACCCCAAAGGAGAGTTTAGCGGCGTCGAGCGCGTCCCCGACGGCTCGATTCGCATTGGCACCTCGGGCCGGAAAACCCCGAACGACGATAATTTCTACACTTACGCCACCGACGGCGGGGGAAACCGAGGAGAACAGCTCTCGGCCGTTCCGGGGTACGACTTGCTGACGCGGCCGTGGTACGTCGACGCCGTCAACGCCGAAACCGCCATTTGGGGAGAAATTTACGTTTGGGCAGCTCCTTATCCGAACTTAGCACTTCCGGCAGCGTTACCCCTGTACGACGACGACGAACTCCTCGGCGTGTTCGCTGTCGATATCTCGCTGCTCGACATCAGCAACTTTTTACGCACTCTCGACATCGGACAAACCGGCCAGACGTTTATCGTCGATCGCCACGGACAACTCGTCGCCACCTCCGTCGACGAACAACCCTTTTCGCAAAAAGGCGACACCCCCGAACGCCTGTACGCCACGGCCAGCCAAAACGGCCTCGTCAGCGCCACGGCTACCTACTTACTGACAGAATTCGGCAGCTTCGAGGCGATCGGCACCCGCATCCAACGCACCTTTGACTGGAACGGAAACCGACAGTTAGTACAGGTGACGCCGTTTCGCGACGAGTGGGGGTTGAACTGGGCGATCGTGGTGGTGGTTCCCGAGTCGGACTTTATGGCTCGCATCCACGCCAACACCCGCAATACCATCGTCCTCTGCGCGATCGCCCTCGGGGTCTCGACGGGAATCGGTATCGTGACGGCGCGATGGGTGGTTCGACCGATCCAACGCCTCAACCAGTCGGCCAAGTCTCTCTCTCAGGGAAACTGGGACGCACAAACCCACGATCGCCGAACTCTCCAGCGAGCGGACGAAATCGGCGAACTGGGGCGATCGTTCGATCGCATGGCGCAACAACTCCAAGCCTCCTTCGCCTCCCTACAAGCGAAGAACGAGCAAATGGAACGACTCGATCGCCTCAAAGACGAATTTCTCGCCAATACCTCCCACGAACTACGAACCCCCCTCAACGGCACCATCGGTATCGCTGAATCGATGCTCGACGGCGTTACCGGCCCCCTCAACCCTACGCAACAGAAAAACCTTACCCTGATCGTCCAGAGTTGCTATCGGTTAACGGCGTTAGTCAACGATATTCTCGACTTTTCCAAACTCAAACATAAAGAGATCGAACTGCAACGCAAACCCGTCGGCGTGCGCGAAATTGCCGAAGCCATTCTCAGTCTCTGTCAGTCCTTGGTGGCGCGGAAAAACGTCCAACTTGTCAACGCCATTTCTCCCCAGCTTCCGCTGGCTTACGCTGACGAAAACCGCTTGCAGCAAATTCTCTACAACCTCGTCGGTAACGCGATTAAATTCACCGATGAGGGATTTGTGGGGATTTCCGCCGAGTGCGTCCCCAACAGTACCGCTGAGGAAGCGACCCATTTAGCCGTGACTGTTTCCGATACGGGAATCGGAATGAAGGAGGAACAACTCGATCGCATTTTCGAGTCCTTCGAGCAAGCCGACGGGTCTACCGCTCGCGAATATGGGGGAACGGGGCTGGGATTGGCGGTGACAAAGCAACTCGTGGAACTGCACGGGGGGACGATCTCTGTCAAATCGATTGCGGGGAAAGGCTCGCAATTTACGTTTACTCTTCCGGTAGCCGATCGCCAAGCTCAGGAACGCCGCGAGGATTCGTCTTCCTGTTTGCTTCCGGTGCTGGCGTTACCCCAAACCCTCGATCTCGACGCAACAGATCGGTCTTTCGTCGAACGGCCGCTGAACGGGGCGATCGCGATCGACCGTTACGGACAGAGCTTGAGAACCGATCTCCCCCGACCCGAACGACGCTTTAGCATTCTCATCGTGGACGACGAACCGATCAACCTTCAGGTTCTCATCAATCACCTCTCCCCAGAACACTATCAAATTACCCAAGCCTCCAACGGTCTCGAAGCCCTTAAATCGATCGAAAACGGTTTAAAACCCGATTTGATCCTGCTCGATGTCATGATGCCCAAAATGACGGGCTACGAGGTGACGGCAAAACTACGGGAAAAATACTCCGCGCACGAACTCCCCATTTTGATGCTTACAGCGAAAACGCAAGCAGAAGATATCGTTCAAGGACTCAATTTAGGGGCGAACGACTATTTGACTAAACCGATCAATAAAAAGGAACTCCTCGCTCGCCTGCAAACTCACTTGCGCCTGTCTCATTTAAGTATGGCCTATGCGAAATTCGTTCCCCATCAATTTTTAAAATTGCTCAATAAAGAAAGTATTTTAGAGGTTAAGCTCGGCGATACGGTACGTCAAGAAATGTCAGTGTTGTTTTCCGATATTCGCGATTTTACTCGGTTGAGCGAAAATATGACGCCGGAGGATAATTTTAAATTTATAAACGGTTATTTATCGCGCATGGAACCGGCAATTTTAGAGAATAATGGATTTATCGATAAATATATTGGCGATGCGATTATGGCATTGTTTCAAGGAAGTGCTGACGATGCCGTTCGAGGGGGGATTAGTATGTTGAAACGGCTCAATCGATATAATAAAACGCGACAACGTCCCGAACGTCCGTCGTTAAAAATTGGTATCGGGATTAATACTGGAATGTTAATGTTGGGAACGGTAGGCGGACAGAAACGGATGGACAGTACGGCGATTAGCGATGCCGTTAATTTAGCGTCTCGCGTCGAAGGATTGACGAAACTGTACGGAGTGTCTTTGTTAATTACCGATCGCACGTTTTGCAGGTTACAGTCTTCTCAAGATTATCATATCCGACTCATCGATCGCGTAGCGGTTAAAGGAAAAAGCGATCGGACTTCAGTTTTTGAAGTGTTCGATGCCGATCCCCCCGGAATTCGCGAGGGTAAAGCTAAAACGAGAACTCATTTCGAGCAGGCGTTAGTATTGTTTGAGTTGAAACAATACGAAGAAGCTGAAAAGTTGTTTGCTGACTGTTTGCAACGCAATCCTAACGATACTGTGACTAAAATTTATATGCAACGCTGTCACAGCAAAAAGTTGAATCTGAGTTAAAGATAGGGGGTATATAGCAACCCTAAATCAGTTGTGTAACAAAATCGGGAGCAGGAAACAGGGAATCGGATTTTTTCTGGTGTTTTAATTTTTGACGACTCATTTGGGACTGCTATATCTCAAAAAAATAGAGACGTTCTCCCAATCTTTCAAATTTCTTGAATCGAGTCGAGCGTCAGCAAGCATCGCGATCGCAATAAAAAAACTGGCACGCGATCGCGCACCAGTCGAATCACAACAGTTGCATTACAAGGATGGATTTAATTGAAATCCATCTAATCGATTACGAAGATTGACCTTCTTCTAATCCGAGTTCAAAGGTAATTTCGTGAACTCCAGAAATTTCTTTAATTTCATCGACAATTTCACGGGCGCGGTCTTTATCTCGAACGGTTCCCGACAAAATAACCGAACCGCTCGCTACGTTTACGGTCAGATCTTCTGAAGTATCGGACAAAATAGTTTCGCGAATTTTTCGATCGGTCATCGGTTCGCCGCGTTCTGCACCTTTGGCGTATTCGATACCACTATACTGTCCGCCCGTTGGCGTCAGTTTTAAATCTTCTTCGAGTTGTTGCTGACCCTGTTCTAAGGTATCGCTTTTCGCCCCGAGTGCAGCGATATCTGTGCTAGCTAACGCCGGTAAACTACCGGTTCCTGCTAAGAGACCGAGACATAACAACGTCGCGATCGTTCGGAATCCACCCAAGCGATGCGTAATAAAATAAGTCGCGATCGCAGCGGTTGCGATAGCAGAGGTGAGAAAAATGATATTCATAAGCATTACTCCTGAATATGTTACAACTTGCCCCATTCGGGCGATGTAAACTTAAGCTACAGTCTTTCGTAAGTTTCAACGAGAAGAAGGTAAAATAGAAGGCATAGACTTCTCGTCATGTTGCCCGATGGGTTCGCAGTGTTCTGAATCGAAACGCGATCGCCAATCGACAGTCGGCTTCAATTCAAAACTTGCGTTACGAACAGACTATCGAAGATCTTTAAGAGAATCGATCGCTCTGTAGATATAGAAATCAAAACGGCCGTTTCTCTCAAACCGCCCGAAACCTAACAACCACTACCCCGCGAGCGTTCGATCTCCACCCGAATTCGCCTTCAGCCTGCTTAAAAACTGCCGAAATATTACGAAAAAATACGTTTTCAAGCCCAAGGCGTCTCGAAGTCCCAGAGTTGGCGCAATTTGTCGTCTATCTGAAGGACGAACTCACTATTCCAAAAGATCGATCGTCGGCCGTGACAGTATCTCTCCCTAGGGAAAGATATCCTGCTTTGGAAGTTTCTTCACAAATAGAGATAGCTAAAACTAGCGAGATGCGACAGACCGATCGCATTCCTCCCTCACTTCGATCGACTCGCTCCCACAACTCAACGGCGAAATCGCAGTCTTCTGTCAACCCGCGAGTTTCTGCAACGCCTACCATTCCCCCCTCTGTTTTATCCGGAGTCCTATGCGCGACGAATCTCAAAACAACCGTGTGGGAACGATCGTTTCCGTCCGTGGCAGCGTTATAGACGCCCGCTTCGAGCCACCGTTACCCGAACTCAACCACCAACTGAGAGCCGGGGAAAACGACGAGATCGCCATCGAAGTGTTGAGTCACGTCGATCCCGAAACGGTGCGCGGTATCGGTTTGACTTCCACCTCCGGCTTAGCCAGAGGAACGCCAGTTCGCGATCTCGGGCGTACGTTGCAAGTTCCCCTCGGCGATCGCCTGTTGGGACGAATGTTTAACGTCTTCGGCGAGACGATCGATCGCAAAGACGAAATGACCGGCGGCGAGTGGCGATCGATCCATCAAAAACCCGTTCCCCTCTCCGAACGCGCCACCACCTCGGAAGTCCTCGAAACCGGCATCAAAGCCCTCGATATTATCGCCCCCCTCGAACGGGGTGGGAAAGCCGGGCTGTTCGGCGGTGCGGGGGTCGGAAAAACCGTGTTGATTACAGAAATGATTCACAACATGGTGGCGCACCACGAAGGGATCAGCTTGTTTTGCGGCGTGGGAGAACGCAACCGGGAAGCCGAGGAACTCTACCGCGAAATGCAAGAAGCCGGGGTGTTAGAACGAACGGTTCTCGTGTTCGGACAGATGAACGAACCTCCAGGGGCGAGATTTCGCGTTCCTCACGCCGCCTTGACGATGGCGGAATATTTTCGCGACGACGCCAAACGAGACGTGTTGTTGCTGATGGACAACGTGTTTCGCTTCGTGCAAGCGGGGCAAGAAGTCTCTGGGTTGATGGGGCGATTGCCCTCTCGCGTCGGCTATCAACCCACATTGGGGACTGAGTTATCGGAGTTGCAAGAGCGCATCAGCAACACGGCGACGGGGGCGATTACCTCGGTTCAAGCGGTGTACGTTCCGGCTGACGATTTTACCGATCCGGCGGCGGTGAACACGTTCGGGCATTTGTCAGCGTCGATCGTTCTCTCCCGCAAACGCGCCAGTCAGGGATTGTATCCCGCTGTCGATCCCTTACAGTCGAGTTCCAAAATGCTGTCACCGACGATCGTGGGACAACGACATTACAACGTCGCCCAAGCGGTGAAACAAACTCTGGCGGAATACGAGGAATTGAAAGATATTATCGCCATGTTGGGCATCGAGGAGTTGTCGCAAAACGATCGCAAAACGGTATCTCGAGCGCGTCGGTTAGAGCGGTTTTTAACCCAACCGTTTTTCACGACAGAACAGTTTACGGGGAAAAAAGGAAAGTTAGTCAGTTTAGAAGATGGATTGGAGGGGTGCGATCGCATTTTAAACGACGAATTCGCCGACGTTCCCGAACGGGCGCTGTATACCATCGGCGCGATCGACGACGTTAAAAGGTAGGTTTGGGTTGGGTTTCGACTTCGTTCAACCCGACCCCCCATCTAACTCCCTATCTAGCTGGTTTATCGAGACAAACACTATGGACGAAATCGCATTAAAAATTTTATTACCGACTGAAGTGTTGCTCGAAGAAACGGTCAGCAAACTTTCCGTCGAAACAGAAGACGGCGTCCGAGTTTTATTACCCAACCATATCGATTTCGTCGCGTCGTTAGTTCCGGGTATTTTATCCTACAACACCTCAGAAGCCGAGTATTTCGTTGCCGTCGATGAAGGCATTCTCATCAAAGAAGAATATACCGTAACTGTGGCAACGCGCCGCGCCGTCAAAGGACGAGATTTAGAACACTTAAGCGCCACTGTAGAAGAACAGTATCGCATTCTCGACGATCGCGAGAAACAAGCCCGATCTGCGATCGCCAAACTCGAAGCAGGATTTGCCAGAAGACTGATCGAACGAGGAGGACAGCATCGTGGAACCCAATAAAAATAACAAAAATAACAAAAATAGCGATCGCAAACCGACCCACACGCGAAATCTCAGCGATTTATGGAAAGCCTTTCATCAAGAGATCGATCGCAAATCGCTACAAAAAATTCGCGCCAGACAGGAAGGCGATCGCAGCCTCTGGTTTAGCTTGGGAATGTATGGTTTAGTCGGGTGGTCGATCGCCATTCCCACCTTACTCGGTATTGCAGGAGGGCGCTGGCTCGATCTCCGGTTCCCCAGTCCCTATTCTTGGACGTTAATGGGATTGTTTCTCGGGCTAATGTTAGGCTGCTGGAATGCTTGGTATTGGATTCAAAAAGCGCTCAGAGAGTAATTCAAATCCGCTTAAAACATCATTAATCTTATCCCTCACTCGCAAACTTTTATTCGAGATCGGCTATGGAAATTTCTGTTTTGATTTTATGGATTGGTATTATCCTAACCTTAGCAATTTTAATTAAAGCCATTTTTAACAGAAAGGGAATCCCAGCATTAGTTGGCTTTTTGGGGTTGGGATTTCTGTTAAATTTACTGAATATTCAATTTCAATTTATCGACGAAGTAGGATATGAAGTATTTGAATTTTTAGCAGAGTTGGGTATTATTAGCTTGCTGTTTCGAGTGGGATTAGAAAGTGACTTAGCAGGATTAAAGAAACAACTTCCTAGAGCTAGTTTGATTTGGGTTTTTGACGTTTTGGTTAATGCCACGTTTGGGTTCTTTGCTGCTTACGTTCTACTCGAACAAGCCTTGATTCCCAGTTTGTTCGTCGCCATCGCCATGACTGCTACCAGTGTCGGCGTGTCTGTAGCCGTTTGGCAAAACCAAAACGCCACCGATTCCCCAGACGGTGAACTGTTACTCGACGTTGCCGAACTCGACGATATTTCGGGTGCCGTGTTGATGGCATTGTTGCTCGCCTTAGCACCGACAATTTACCACAGCGGTTCGCAGGGATCGCTAGGAGCGCTGGCACTGGAAACCTCGGGAACCTTTTTTCTCAAAGCGATCGTTTTCGGCGCGTTTTGTTTTTGCTTTTCTCAATATATCGAAAAGAAGCTTACAACCTGGTTTAACCGCATCGAACCCAAACCCGATCCGATGTTAGAGGTCGTTGGCATTGGATTTATTATCGCGTCCATTGCCGGATTGCTGGGATTTTCAGTCGCGATCGGGGCGTTTTTCGCCGGATTGGTCTTCAGTCGCGATCCCGACGCCGTCAAAATTGATGCGTCGTTCGATGCTATTTACGAACTGTTTACACCATTTTTCTTCATTGGCATCGGTTTGAAACTCGAACCGAGCGCACTGATAACGGGGTTGGGATGGGGAGCGATTTTACTGGTGGCGGCGGTGGCGGGAAAGCTCCTCGGTGCTGGGGTTCCCGCCTTGTTGAAAACCCAATGGAAAGGGGCGACTCTCATCGGGGTCAGCATGATTCCTCGGGCTGAAATCAGCACGATCGTCATGCAAAAAGGCTTGGCGTTGGGGAGTTGGGCCGTTTCCGATCGCGTGTTTGCAGCCATGGTGGTGGTATCGGCAATGACGACCACTGTGATTCCCATACTCCTCTCGTCACTCCTCGATAAATGGCATCCCACTTCTGGTTACTCGTCGTCGGGAACTTCACCGCCATCCGGTTAGGGGTTAAGTTGTGGTTTTAAGTTGCTTTTGACAGTTTGTTTTGAGTTATATTTGGAGTACATTACGATGAATGGATTTTTAGAACTTGCGATCGCCCTCTTCGGAGGCTTCGTCCTCGGACTGTTTTATTTTTACAGTCTCTGGATTACCGTGCGACAACTTCCCGTGACTGCCTATCCCATTCCCTTAACGCTCGGCAGCTTCATCGCCCGTTTAGCAATTACCTTGCTTGGCTTTTATCTACTCATGGACGGTCACTGGCAACGAGGGTTAATCGCCTTGGTTGGATTTACGATCGCGCGGACGATTTTAACTCGTGTCAAAGGTAAAATCCTCACCACCCCTCGTTAAACCTGCCGTCAAAATGCCATGAATATTACTCCAGACAACATTATTTTTTGGCAGTCGGGATCGATCGCCATCAACGCGACAATTGCCTATACCTGGTTGGTGATGGCAATTTTAGTGTTAGGTTCCTGGTGGGTGACGCGACAGTTAACGAGCGAACCCACTATCTCGAAATGGCAAAACGTCCTCGAAATTATCGTTAAGACCATTAACGACCAAATTCGAGACGCCGCCGATCGCGATCCAGCACCGTTCCTTCCCTTTATCGGAACGCTGTTTCTCTTCGTCGGCCTCGCCAACCTGTTAACCCTCTTTCCCGTCTACGAATCGCCAGCGGGATCGCTTTCGACAACCATCGCACTTGCGTTGTGTACTTTTATCGCCGTGCCTCTGTTCGGCATTCGCGACTCGGGATTAATCGGGTATCTCAAACACTATTTCGAGCCGTCACCGTGGATGTTTCCCTTCCAAGTGATTGGTGAGATATCTCGCATTATCTCTTTAGCCGTACGTCTTTTTGGAAACGTGATGAGCGGCAGTTTTCTTGTGGCAATTTTACTGTTAATTTTACCAATTCTTTTTCCAGCGCTCATGCGATTGTTTGGCATGGCAATCGGTCTAATCCAAGCTTACGTTTTTGCCGTTTTGTCCCTTGTTTATATTGCCTCGGGAATGCAAGCACAATCCGAGCGGGAAGACTAAAACAATTGCGATCGCGCTGCATTTTACACCCAAACGTTTCAACTCAACCCGGATAGAATCATGGACAATCTCAGCTTAGTCAGCGTCGCCTCGATTTTCACCGCAGGCTTATGTATCGGACTCGGAGCGATCGGCCCGGCGATCGGTGAAGGATTGGCCTTGGCGAACGCCATGCGAGCCTTAGCCCAACAACCCGATCGCGCCAATACCATTACGCGGACGCTCTTCGTGGGTATGGCTGTCGTCGAATCGACGGCAATTTACTGTTTTGTCGTCTCGATGATTTTGCTGTTTGCCAATCCCTTTTGGAACTATTTTTTACAACAAGCGGGGGGATAACGGGTGTTAATCGATTGGTTTACCGTTGGCGTTCAACTATTTAACTTTTTGTTTCTCGTTTGGTTGCTGCAACGCGTGTTGTACCGCCCGATTTTACAGACGATCGAGCGTCGCCAACAGCGGATCGACCAGTGGTATCGCGACGCCGAACAACAGCGGGAAGAAGCCCGACAAAACGCCGAACGATACCGCCGCCAGTGTCGAGAACTGCAAGAGTTCAAAGCCAAACATCTCGCAGAAGCCAAACAACAGGCGCGTCGAGAACGGGAAATTCTCACCCAACAGGCGAAGCAGGACGTCGATCGCCTGCACCGTCAGTGGAAAACTGCGTTACGCCGCCGACAAGCGCAGTTTTTCGATCGCCTCCAGCGAGATACGAGTCACCATCTCGCGTTGATGACGCGCCGCGCCCTCGAAGACGTGGCTGGCGCAAAACTCGAAGACCGAGCGATCGAACGATTTCTCGATCGCCTCCATCACCTCGACGACGCCACCCGCCAGCAAATGCACGCTTGCATCGCCGACTCGAGAGCCTCTGTTCTCATCTGTACGGGATTCGAGATCTCTAAGGAAACCCGCGATCGCTTGTTGGACGCAGTACGGCGAGAGTTGGCGTGGGATGTCGAACTCTGCGAAGCCGACAAGCTTCCAGAAACCGAGGATACCGCCGAGGAGGAAGAACCGCGCCCCGTTTCCCTACAATTCGTCCGCGATCGCGCGCCGATTTGCGGGATCGAACTCTATACCGGCGGTTACGAGGTGGCGTGGAGTTTCGACAGCTATCTGCGAGATCTCGAAGATCGCGTGCGTCAGACGTTGCAAAGCGAACTCGAACGGGTGGAGGAGGAAGAACCCCTTCCTGAAGAACGCCTCCAGCGACAACTGGCGCAGCAAACCTACGACATCGCCCGTCGCGCCCTGCAAGACGTGGCGGACGAAACCCTAGAACGACGAACGATCGCAATGTTTTTACAGCGGTGGGAACGACTCGACGACGACACGCAAAAACAACTGGCGCGATCGCTGTCCGAGGGAAATCGATCGATCTGCGTTCGCAGCAGTTTCGAGATTCCTCCCGAGTGGAAACAGGAAATTTGCGATCGCCTCCACCAAGCCCCCTTCACCGACAGCAGCACCATCGATTTTCAGCAATCTCGCGATCTCATTTGTGGCATTGAAGTCCAAATTGACGGTCACGAAATCGCCTGGAGTTTAGACGATTATCTCGAACAGTTACGGGGGCGAGTCGAAGCTACGTTAACTTAGACCGCCCCAGCCACACGCCTCTGTGGGGGTATTTCCTTCGATAGATGTCAGTCACCGTTCGATTTTCTAAGTTGATCCCTAGAGGGGCAGTTTTGATGTTTTTCCGAAACCCCTCTCTCAATTGTAGTTATCTGCTGTTATCTAAAACGGAGGACTGTTATGAAACGCCTGAAACAACATTTCGATCGCGCTCTAAATTCCAAATCGATCGCTCTACCGACCTTAGCCTCTATCGCGGGGGTTCTCACCGTGACCTTAGCCTCTTTCGTCGTTCCCCAACGACCGGCGATCGCCCAAAGAACGGGGATGACCGCCTCTGCCGATATTGAAGACCTCGCCGAAAATCCAGGTAAGTACGTCGGAAGAACGGTTTCCTTAACCGGAGAAATTGAAGAAACGCGATCGCCCTACATCTTCGAACTCGAAGAAGATGGTGGTGTCGTCGAGTTGTTCAACGACGATAGCGTCTTAGTCGTCGGCGACGATATTTCTCAAGTTCCCATCGAAGAAGGAAGAGAAGTCCGAATTACCGGACAAGTTCGAGAATTCTCGATTGTGGAGATCGAGCGAGATTACGATTTCGATTTCGACGATCTCGCCATCCGCGAAGAGTTAGAATATGAATATGAAGGTCGTCCGGTGGTTTATGCCGACTCGATTCAAATTCTCTCTGAATAATCTTTTCTCCAAAACTCCCCTTCATGGGGGAGTAGACAGTAGGGTGGGCAATGCCCACTCGCCACTTTTTCTTCTCCTGAAATACTCGAATAAATTTAAATTTTGTCGAAAATCAATTTTAGAATCTACCTTGTTTGTTGTCGATTTTTTTAAACATTCAATCGAGCCAAAAAATAAAAGATATATTTCAATCTTTAATTTTAATTTTTATTATTCATTCAATGATTTTTATGGCATTTTTAAGGATTTCAAAATAGTTTTGGGTGGGAGATGTCCACCCAACATTAAGCTTTTATGGCATTTTTAAGGATTTCAAAATAGTTTTGGGTGGGAGATGCCTACCCTACATTAGACAATCTATTCAATTGAATTATCTAACGGCATAACAAAACAACAAACACGAGCGTTTCTTATTACAAGATGTCAGGAAAACTATGAACCGAAACCGCGAACTTCTCTCCGTTTTAGGAGAAACGTTTTCCGCCTTCGATCGCGCCCTCGCCGACTACCACCCCGAACTGCACCCGCGCGAGGTGGGACTCGTCAAATCGGTTTCAAGTGGCATTGCTAAAGTGGCCGGACTCCCCAACGTCAAATCTGACGAACTGGTCTATCTCGGGGACGGCGTCCCAGGAATCGCCTTCAACCTGGACGTTGACGAAGTGGGGGTGATTCTCCTCGGCGACAGCGATCGCCTCGAAGCCGGGGACAAAGTTCGACGCACGGGTCGCGTAACGGACGTTCCCGTAGGCGAACACCTCCTCGGTCGCGTCGTCGGTGCAACCGGAAACCCCCTCGACGGCGGTGGCGACATTCCCGAGGGCGATCGCCGTCCCATCGAACGAGACGCCCCGGCCATTATGGATCGCGCCCCGGTTACGGTTCCGCTTCAAACGGGGGTCAAGGTCATCGACGCACTGATCCCCATCGGTCGCGGCCAGCGAGAACTTATCGTGGGCGATCGCCAAACGGGAAAAAGCGCGATCGCCATCGACACCATCATCAACCAGCAGCATCAAGACGTTATCTGTATTTACTGCGCCATCGGGCAGCAATCGTCCTCCGTTGCCAAAACCATCGCCACCCTGCGCGATCGCGGCGCGATGGACTACAGCATCGTCGTCACCTCAGCCGGAGAAGATCCCCCAGGACTGCGCTACATCGTCCCCTACGCCGCCACCACCATCGGCGAATACTTCATGGAACGGGGGCGAGACGTTCTCGTCGTCTACGACGATTTAACCCGCCACGCCTGGGCCTATCGCGAACTGTCGCTGTTGTTGCGCCGTCCTCCCGGTCGCGAAGCCTATCCCGGCGACATCTTTTACTTGCACTCGCGGATGTTGGAACGGGCGACGCACCTGCGGGAAGAACTCGGCGGCGGTTCGCTGACGGCACTTCCTATCGTCGAAACCCAAGCCCAGAATATTTCGGCGTACATTCCCACCAACATTATTTCCATTACCGACGGTCAAATCTACCTGTCGCCGGACTTGTTCCAAAAAGCCGTTTTACCCGCCGTCGATGTGGGAAAATCCGTCTCGCGCGTTGGCGGAAAAACGCAACTTCCCGCCTACAGCGAAATTTCGGGAGACTTGCGCCTGTCCTACGCACAGTTTCAAGAAGTCGAAGTCTTTTCGCGCTTCGGAACGCAACTCGACGAAGACACCGTGCAAACCCTCGCCCGAGGTCGTCGGGTGCGGGAGGTTCTCAAACAGCCCGAATCTCAACCGATTCCCGTGGCCGAACAAATTGCGGTGTTGTACGCCGTCAACGATGGTGTTTTCGACGAGGTGCCGTTAGAAGAGATGCGATCGGCCTCTCAGGCGATTCGCGATGCAGTGACCGATCGCCTTCCCCAATGGTGCGATCGCATCCAATCCGGCGAAACCCTCTGTGAAGAAGATCGCCAACATCTCCTCGAAGTCTGTCGCGACGCCGTCCGAGATTTCATCCCCTCCTAACCCTACTCAACTCTCAACTAACAGATGTCCCTCGAAGCCTTAAAAGCGCAAATTAACAGCGTGCGCGACCTGCAATCGGTCGTGAAAACCATGAAAGCACTGGCGGCGGTGAGCATTCGCCAGTACGAACGGGCGGTGGAATCTCTGGCGGACTACAACCAAACCGTCGAAACGGGATTTCAGATTTTGTTGAAATATCGCTACGACATCGACGATTGGGGGGTTGGGGCGTCGAGGCGAGCTGAGGAACCGAAACTCGGGGCGATCGTGTTCGGGTCAGACCAAGGACTCTGCGGACAGTTCAACGAACAAATCGCCACCCACGCGTTGGAATACCTCGACACCTGCGGAATTCCCCCATACCGACAGCGACTGACGGCCGTTGGAGGGCGGGTCGTCCCGGCCTTTGAAGCTCGCCGTCGTCCCTTCGCCGACGTGCTGCTGGTTCCCAGTTCCGTCAGTGCGATCGTGGGACGAGTGCAGGCGTTAATCGTGGATATCGAACAGTGGCGAGAAACCGAAGGAGTCGATCGCGTGGTGTTGTTTTACAATCGCTCGCAGTCGGGATCTCGCTACG
This sequence comes from Geitlerinema sp. CS-897, assembly GCF_028368005.1. Classification (NCBI taxonomy): domain Bacteria; kingdom Bacillati; phylum Cyanobacteriota; class Cyanophyceae; order Geitlerinematales; family Geitlerinemataceae; genus Geitlerinema; species Geitlerinema sp. CS-897. The sequence continues at coordinate 15,914 of NZ_JAQNCQ010000115.1, forward strand.
CCCCCCACACGCAACAACTGTTTCCCCTCGATCGGCAATGGTTGCACGGGTTAGAAACGAAACCCTGGCACGGGCGATCGCTCCCCATTTTTACGATGGAGGGAACGCAGTTATTTTCGGCGTTAATTCGTCAATATCTCTTTGTGTCGCTCTATCGTGCGTTTGCAGAATCTCTCGCGAGTGAAAACGCCAGCCGCCTGACATCGATGCAGTCAGCCGAAAAGAACATTCGAGAACGTCTCGACGAACTGAATTCGCAATATCGTCGCCAGCGCCAGAGTGCGATCACCAGTGAATTGTTAGACGTTGTCTCGGGATTCGAGGCACTTCAGTAACGGTTCTAGATGCCAGCGTCGTGATTTCTCTCTCGATCGATAGACGCAGAATTCAGATTGCTTCGATAGGTTAAAACTAGAACTTGTCTAAATCGTTTTAAAGTTCGCGATCGCTCGTCATATCGCGCGAGCTTGTCTGCGATTTATAAAAAAGTAACAAGAGGTAAAATCACTATGGCACAGGAACACTACAAACACGCCGTCGGAACGTTTAAAGATATGGAAAATCCGGCGTTAGCCCTCACGGAGTTAAAAGCGGCTGGATTTCCCATGGATCGTGTTTCGATCGTCGCTAAAAACCCCGAGACGGTAGAAGACGAAGCGGGCAATAAAAGCCCCGACGACGTAGCCGGAGCTGAAGTCAAAACGAAAGTGGGAAACGAAGCCGATAAAGGCGCAGAAACCGGAGCGTTCGCGGGGGGAGCGTTAGGAACTCTCGCCGGATTGCTCGCCGGAATTGGCGTCTTTACCCTCCCCGGATTGGGAGCGGTTGCGGTGTTAGGATCGGAACTCATCGCAGTTGGTAGTACTGTCGTCGGCGGTGCGGCAGGTGCGGCCGCAGGAGGCTTAATCGGTGGTTTAATCGGGTTGGGAATTCCTGAAGAAAAGGCGAAAGTGTATTACGATCGCGTTTCTGAAGGCGGCTATCTCGTGATTATCAAAGGCACCGATCGCGAAATCGAACAAGCTCAGAAAATTTTGAGCCAACGCAACATTGAAAATTGGGGCATATACGAGCCTCAAGAAAATCGCCAGTTCAGCCAAGCTTCGAGCTAGATTCAGAAAGAAACCGGGTTCCTTGGAGGAACCCGGTTTCTTACGAAATTTTAAAATTTGATGTAAAATTTTGTATAGCTTTGAAGCCACTAAATAACGATACAAAAATACTGTGTTATTATAATCGATAGGTTAAGAAAAGTGATAAATTCAAGGTCGTTATTGAGACGATTGTTGAGTCTCCTTGACGAGCCGAGTTTTTTTGTCGATTTCGCTCGAATCCGTGCGTCGTGCGGATGCTTTCAATTGGCGATCGCAGCAAATGTATGTTTGAGTTCTACCCCATCCCATTGATTTTCGATCGATTTGTTGAATCTCCAATTGTCGAATTTTTGGTAAAACAGGCTGCTAGGCTATAGCGCCCGGTGACGATTGTTGTGAAATCCCGCTCTCGGCTCGACGGATAACTATACAGTCAAACGAACCCAGACAAGCGGCTCGAAATTGTTTTTTGTAGAGGGGATTTCGAGTTTTCTCAAGCTGTTTTGGTGAAGATTGCCATCGCTTCAGTAGCGATCGAACCTCAGCGGCGATCGAGACAACTCGAGTCGTCTTCCATCGACCTGTCGGTTTTTTGGAGTTGTCATCTAAACAAGCGATCTCCAGATTTTCAGACTGTTTTGTTTACCATTTTCTCTAAATTAGAGAGTTCGACAAATGGCTAATTTCAACACCGCCACCGGCCAACTGAACAACAACGACCTCATCTACCGAAAATTTTGGGGTTAGAGCCTCGCCCCCTTCGACTTGGCTCAGGGCAAGCCTTCGACTTAGCTCACTTCGACAAGCTCACTTCGACAAGCTCAGTGCAAGCAGTGCGAGCAGGGCAAGCCTTCTAGGGCGACTTTTTGATTGCATATTTCAACAATCTTTGCTAGTCTAAAAATAGGTTATGCCGTTTTTAGATGACGATTAATCTCACGTATCAGTACAAGCTTGCGCCCACCCAACAACAGCAACAGACCTATGACGAATGGTTAGAAACCTCTCGTCGGGTCTGGAACTATGCTTTGGCAGAGCGCAAAGACTGGTACAAGTCGAGAGCCTGTCCCATCGACCGATGCTCTCTTCGAGGTGAGTAC
>NZ_JAQNCQ010000116.1:0-2299 GCF_028368005.1 Geitlerinema sp. CS-897
CTTCATAATTTTGTCGAGAAATATTATTGTAACTTATAAAGTGGACGAGTTAAGTCAATTCAGATTTATACCTTGAGCAAGACGGCTTCTTGTTCATTTTCCACCCCCAGCTTTTGATAACTTTTTCAGCAAACCCTAGCTTAGAAAATAAATATTTGTTTCCTAGGCTTAAGCGAACTACTCCCTCCCGTCGCTTCACCACCCCCCAAGCCCTCGGCTATGGGCGGAGTATTGCGACGGATCTTGGCAGTATTTCTCAGTACGGGCAACCTCTGGAGACCAACCAGTCTAAATTTTCGCTCGTTAGCGATCGTCGCCGAAGGTTTTGCCGTCGGGCATAATTGCTCGAGTCAAAACGGCGTCGCGAAAATTGGTTTTATAAATTTTCGCACTCATTAAAATGGCTTCGGTGAGAATCGCGCCCGTCAAGTTCGACCAACTCAGTTTAGTTCGGTAAAGACTCGCCCCCGTCAAATCTGCACCTCGGAGCGTCGCCCAACTGAGATTGGCCGCCCGGAGCTGGGATTTCGACAAATCGACGCCTGCTAAATTCGCACCGCTGAGTTTGGCAAAACTCAGATCGGCACGAGCCATTTTCGCTTGGGATAAATTCGCACCGTTCATCACCGATTTCATCAAGTTGGCATCTTCCAAATTGGCTTGAGTGAGAACGGCGATCGAAAGATTCACACTTTCTAGCATCGCACCTTTTAACGAGGCGTTGGTCAGGTTCGAGCGGCTTAAATTGGCTTCCCGTAAAATCGCATCGTTGAAGTTCGTACTACTGAGATCGGCTTCGTTTAAAATTGTTTCGATTAAGGTCGATCGCGCCAGAGAAACACCGCGCAACTTTGCCCCCCGTAAATTCGCTTCGGTGAGTTGAGCGTCGGAGAGATCGGCTTCAAATAATTTGCAAGAAATCAAATTGGCATCTTGCAAGTTGGCCCCGTTAAAACTCGCGCCTTGCAACTGACACTCGCGTAAGTTCACCCCTCGAAGGTTGGCATTTTGAAAATTCACGTAAGCGAGGTTGGACTCTCGTAAGTTCGCCCCTTGTAAGTTCGCTCCCGCTAACATACTGTGGGCAAGGTCGCTCTCTCGAAAATCTCGCTCCCCGGCTTCGTATCGCTGTAGTAGTTCGTCGGCGTTCATCAAGAAAAATGGGTCTGAAACCCCGTCCCTTCGACTTGGCTCAGGGCAAGCCTTCTAGGACGGCTTTACCAGATTTGAAGTAGAATTTAGATGTGTCGAATCGCAAAAACCACGCTTTCGACCACTGTACCTTGACAACTCGGGTTAGAGGGTTCGAGCTAGAAAGGCTTGGCTCGGTAAAAACTCTAAGCACCAAGTAGAACGTCTTTAAAAGACACCGTACCGCAGGGCTTGCGGGATCGGGACTCTGCAAAGGGTTGAAAGTCTGTGGACATGACGTAAGACGGGGACATAGCTGACGCCAGTTGGTGGTGTACGCAGATGTGAGTGAAGCAGAAACTCAGATCGTGAGGTCTGGGAATCTCCGTGCCTTCAGGCCGGAAAGGATGTCAAACTGGTTCGATTCGCTAAATTTCAGTGTAGATGACGTTGACAATCTTCTCCAAACGCGGTCGGTTTTAATTGTCTAACGGGGACTCCCCGCCAGGAGAGGTGATTTCACCTTTTAATACCATCTGCGATCTTTTCGTCGCTGCCAAGTGTTCGATATTCTGACAAAATCGAAACAGAGCGTGATTTCGTTCGCCGAGTTGAAGAAACACAGCGATCGCCTATTCTATACATTCGGGGAGAAGACGGTAAAGTGCCGGATAATTTGCGTAGTCGAATCGTTACGGAAGGAGACGCTCGAACCCCCAACCGTGCGATGTTGCGGGCGGTGGGCTTTGGTGACGAGGATTTTTCTAAACCCATCGTCGGCGTGGCCAACGGGTTCAGCTTAACCGCTAGGAGCCCCGCACTGTACCCGAAGGGTCAGTGTCGGGAGGAATAGCGGGGGCGTCGATGGGGTTCAATGCCCCAACGACGCCCAGACTTCTAATGTATTGGCGCAAAACGTCGGTTTGATTGCGTTCCGTGAGTTCACAATATCTGTCTAAATGCTGCTTTTCAACATCCGAGATCCTAAGGCTTATTTGTTTCGTGGGTAGCAATCACATTTATATATGCTACAATGATGACATGAAACTAGCCTACCAGTACAAGTTATTGCCGACCTACGAGCAACGATGCCGCATGGATAAGTGGCTCGATATGTTGCGCTGTCAGTACAACTACCTGCTGGCAGATCGCTTTGACTGGTGGGAGA
>NZ_JAQNCQ010000117.1:0-8587 GCF_028368005.1 Geitlerinema sp. CS-897
AGATTGGGTCTGGACAACCGTTGGGATTACAGGTCTACGAGAACGGCATACGGTAGACAGCAACAAACTACTGTCACCCTCCCTCATTTTTAATGAGGAGAAGAATGTCTGTCACCTCTCAGTTCCATTTGAGTGCCATCCCCCCCAACGGGAGGAAGATGGCAATGTAGTGAGTGTTGACCTCGGTATTAACACCACCGCAACCGTTGCAGTCGTGAATTTTGACGGCACTGTAATCCATCGTGAATTTATTCACCTAGGAAGAGACATCGACGAAGTCGCCGCAGCCGCAGGAACCTGCGTCCTGCGGAACGGCGACCGTCGGGATAAGCGACTGAAATCGGTATCGAAACGAGCCAGTAAGACGATGGGGAAAGGTGGAAGTCTCCAAAAAGGCTTCTGCTCTAATACCTATCGCAAATGCCGTAACATCAACCGTCAAATCGGACAGATCGTCTCGAAGCGTATTGTCCAGATTGCCCGACAATTCAAAGCCGATGCCATTGTCTTTGAGAACCTGAAAGGATGGAAAGCTAAAGGTGGACGAAAACGGTCTAACCTGCGCCAACGCTTTCATGGATGGCTCAAAGGGATGATTCGAGATTTTACCGAGATGAAGTGGCAAGAGATTGGCGGTAAGGTTGTTGATGTCGTTGCCGCTTATACCTCAAAGCTTGCCTATGACGGGAGTGGAGTAGTGCGGCGGGACTCCAAAAACTATGCGCTGGCCAAATTTTCTTCGGGCAAGCGATACAACGCAGACCTCAATGGGGCGCTGAACATTGCTGCCCGAGGCATCCTTAAGCTTACGCGCAGAAATGACCGTAAGGAACGCTCCAGCAAACGTTCTGGACGAACGCCGGTGAAGCTGGGCTTGTCTGTGTGATCTGTGGACTAGCACAGTTCCAGGTTAGCACCGACACCCCCACCTCGCGCCCTAGCAGGTGGGGTGAGCTTCATAAAGCGGCACTCACCGATCTTTCCCGTGATGGATCGATTTGGGAGTCTCTCGGTACATCTTTCGAGTCGTTTCGATGTCTTTACACCGAAAAAGAGGCTGACTCCGGAGTCAGCCTCGAATCTTTTGCAGTTTTTAACGCGATGCGCTGCACACTATCGATCTAGCTCTTGGTGGCAAAGGCGTCCATGCTGTAAGCGGGGGTGCGATCGCTGTAGTCGGTTTGGTTTCCGGTGAAGGACTCGGCCAGGCGATCGAACTCGTCAGAATTCCAGTTCCGCTCGTGGATGGGTTTGGTTTGTTCGCCTCGGAAATAGGCTTGGGTTCCGATCAGTGCTGCGGCAACCCAACCCACGACGAGGATTCCGATTACAAATGCCATAGTTATTGTTCTCCTGATGAGGGACGACTCAAACGCTCGAGTGCGTTTCGTTTTGTCTGTATGTTACACATTATAACATTTTGTTAAGCAATGTAAATAGCGCTTGACAAAAAATAAGTTGTGATACCCGTAAACGAGCCGAACCTTCCCCCGAGATCGCCGATCCTTAAAACTTTGTGATAATATGAACATTTAAGCGTTGTTGCCCCTTCGGTGTTAATATGTCCGATCGATTGTCCGCTCCGTCATCCACGTCTGACTGTGGATTAATTGATGCTTCCCCCGAAGCCCTCGAAACGATCGCTGATTTTTTCAAGGTTCTTTCAGAAGTCAACCGCTTGCGAATTGTCTGCTGTCTCAAATCTGGCGATAAAAACGTCTCGCAAATCATCGAAACTACGGGTTTGGGACAAGCCAACGTCTCGAAACATCTGAAATTATTGAGTCAAGCGGGAATTGTCAGCCGCAACCAACAAGGGGTCAACGTTTTTTACAGTATTTGCAATCCGCTCGTTTTTCCTTTGTGTAACCTCGTCTGTCAAGCACTGACAGCACAGATGCAGCAACGCAGCGAACAGGTCGAACTGTTGAAAAGTTTGCAACAATCGTTCGATCGATGAGTCGTAATATCTCAGTGGTGCAGAAAACTTTTCGAGAACGGGAATTGACAAAAAACAAATTTTATGTTAAATAAACCAAGCCAGATCCCCGGCATCTTGGAGATGCCGGGGATCTCCGGCAAAAGTTTGCAACAATCGTTCGATCGATGAGTCGTAATATTGACAGTTGAGTCATCGATCGCAGAGGTGGGGACGTTAGCTCTCTTCTGGAACCGACAAAATATAACTAATCAGTCAAGTAATTGTATACAATCGATAACAGAGTCTTCCGATCGCACAGAGGACGCAAATTATGCTGTTCCGACAACTCTTCGATCCAGAAACCAGTACTTATACTTATCTCGTTGCCGACGAACTCAGCGGTGACGCGGCCGTTATCGATCCGGTCGTCGCGCAAGTCGATCGCGATCGCACCCTCATCGACGAATTGGGATCGACCCTGCGGTACGCCATCGAAACCCACATCCACGCCGACCACGTGACGGGAGGCGGGAAACTGCGCGAACTCACGGGATGCCAAACGGTCGTCCCCGAAAACGCCCAAGCCGACTGTGCCGATCGCGTTTTGACAGACGGCGAGGTATTGCAAGTCGGTCGAGTATCCATTCGAGCGATCGCCACCTGGGGACATACCGACAGTCACATGGCGTATCTCATCGACGGCGATCGCGTCCTGACCGGGGATTCCCTAATGATTCGAGGCTGTGGACGAACCGACTTCCAAAGCGGCGATGCGGGAACCCTCTACGACACCATCACGCAGCGGTTGTTTACCCTACCCGACGAAACGTTGGTGTATCCCGGTCACGACTACCGAGGACACACCGTTTCCACCATCGGCGAAGAAAAACGCTTCAACCCTCGTCTAGTGGGTCGCGATCGCGCTGCCTTCATCGAACTGATGGAGAATCTCAACTTACCCCAGCCGCAGCGGATCGCCGAAGCCCTTCCCGCCAACGTCCGATGTGGCTGTGTGAGTCAGAACGCATAGAACGAAGTATATTTTATGGAAGTTATCGCCCCCTCGGTCCTGACTTGGGCGATCGGACATTTACTAGCCGTTGCGATCGGCTTGAGTTTGGGACTCCTCGGCGGAGGCGGTTCGATTCTAGCCGTTCCCACGCTCGTCTATGTCATGAGTTTACCGACGAAACTCGCTGTCGCCACGAGTTTGTTTGTCGTCGGCCTCGTCAGTCTCGTCGGCTTAATTCCCCACTGGCAACAGCATCACGTCAATTTGAAAGTTGCCTTCATTTTTGCGCCCTTTGCCATAGTAGGAGCGTATGGCGGAGCGCAAATCGTGACGTTACCCTTTGTTACCGACACCGTGCAACTGTTGAGTTTCGGGACAATCATGTTGGTGGTGAGCCTCTTGACAATTCGCAAAAGCGATCGATCGCCTTCCAAAACAGCAATCCCCACTCAATCCCAAAGGTTCGACGCGGCAACTTTACCCGTCGTTGGGGTTTTCACTGGCGTTCTGACGGGATTCGTCGGCGTTGGGGGTGGATTTGCCATCGTTCCCGCCCTCGTATTGTTGGGTGGCGTTCCTATGAAAGAAGCGATCGGCACCTCGTTACTGCTAATTGCTATTAACTCCGCCAGTGGCTTTCTCGGCTACATCAATCAAGTCGATCTCGACTGGCCGTTAACTCTATCCTTCACCACCGCCGCTACCCTGGGAACGCTCGTCGGTGGATATCTCGCCAGAGCGATCGATGCCAAACACCTACAAAAAAGCTTTGGCTATTTCGTTTTAGCTGTCGCTGTGTTTACCCTTTTGAACTTGTGATACGGAATCCAGGTTTGAAAACCCTGTTTTGCGGCCCTCGTCGTAAATTCCCTGTAAGCCAAGACTTAAATCGATTTTGGGCGATCGCTTTAAGAGGGGTTATGGTGTGCGGATTCCGTATGAGGGGTTCACCGGAGCGTTAACAGTGCTGGTTCAGCAAGCAATGAGTAGTGAGCCGTGAAGCAGTGGAGACAGTTGACAGTTTCTTCCTTGCCCCCTTGTCTTCCCTGCTCTTAATCCAAATGCGGGCGGATATCAGCGAGGAGTCCTTCACACGCATCGAGGAGTAGATCGATAACGCGATCGAAACCTTCGAGACCGCCGTAATAGGGATCGGGAACTTCTTTAACCGTGTAGTTTCGGCAAAAATCGCACATCAAATAAACTTTATTCTCGTAAATTCCCGCGCGATCGAGGGCGAGGATATTGTGGTAATTTTCCAAATCCATCGCCAAAATGCGATCGAAGCGATCGAAATCTTCTGCGACAAACTGACGGGCGCTTCCCACTAAGGCAATACCTCGTTTTTCAGCCGCTTCCTGCATTCTCTTGTCGGGCGGTTTTCCAATGTGGTAATCGGACGTTCCTGCTGAATCGCAGGTAATTTCCCCTTTCCAACCCGCCTGTTCGATGAGATAGCGCATGATATTTTCCGCAGACGGAGAGCGGCAAATATTGCCCAAACACACGAACAGCAATCGATAAGCCATAGTTTCGTCTTCAATTCAGATTGCCATCACAGTAACAGTAAGTGGCGATCGACTACGTGTAATAGTTATCGAGGAAAGCCCGTAACTGTTTGACCTGAAAAGTTTTCGCGAATTCCAACACCCGATCGGCAAAGGGAGTCAACTGAGGGTTTTCTGCTTTCAACGCTTCGACTTCCCCGCTCAACCGCTTTAAATTGCCTTGAAGTGTCAGTTCGTGCAATCGTTCGAGGCGATCGTGCGGTGGGGGAACGATATCCTTGCTGTGGTTCCGAAGATCGGCTGCTCGAACCTCGCGATCGGGCATTCCGTAAATCCACTGACAGCCCAACAACTCCTCGAGTGTTTGCAATACGCGATCGCGCGAGAGAGGTTTTGAGAGAAACGCATCTGCCCCAGCCGTCAGAGCGGCTTCGCGATCGCGCTCGAAGGCACTGGCCGAACAGACCACAATTTTCAAACCGCCGTCCGGTCGATACCGCTTCAACCGACGGATCGCGTCCACTCCGCCCCTATCGGGCAACATCCAATCGACGAACGCCACATCGATCGCCCCTTTTTGCAAGCGTCTCAACGCTGTTTTGACATCCGCCGCCTCCACCGTCGGACAGCCGAGGTCGTTCAGCCAAGACACCAACACCGCACGTCCGTAATCGCTATCGTCAACGGCCAAAGCCGTCGGCGGCGTGCCATCGATCCCCACGACTAACGATATGCTTCCGGTTGAGGGACGTTCCCAACGCTCGGCCACCTCCAACTCTAACTCGAAACCAAAAACACTTCCTTTTTTGGGTTGACTGTTTACCCATAACGTGCTACCCATCGCCTGAACGATTTTCTGTCCGATCGACAAACCCAATCCCGTGCCTTCAGCTTGTTTGCGGCGATCGCCCACTTGCTCGAAAGGCTGAAAAATTTTCTCGATCTGCTCGGAAGTCATACCCACCCCCGTATCGATCGCCTCAAACCGAACGCGACAAGATTTCAGCGTCCCGCGATCCGACAGCCCGCTTTCAGAAGTCTCTACAGGCGGTTGCAGGAGCGTCGCGCGAAACACGACCCCACCGCGATCGGTAAACTTGATACCGTTGCCCAGTAAATTCAACAGCACTTGACGCAAGCGTTTCTCGTCTGCCCGTATTCCTGCTGGCAACCGAGGATCGATATCGCAATCGAACGTAATCCCTTTCTGGTACGCACGAATCGCGCACATTTGCGCCACACTTCGCAAAAAACCCAAAAAATCGAATTCGATCGGCTGCAACTCGAATTTTCTCGCTTCGATTTTCGACAAATCCAGAACGTCGTTAATCAGCGTTAACAAATGAGTTCCGCACTGATAAATCGCCACCAATCCGTCGCGCTGTTTCGTCGTGACCTGAGAATCCCGCTGTAGAATATCCGCATACCCGAGAATGCCGTTGAGGGGCGTTCTCAGCTCGTGACTCATATTTGCCAAAAACTCGCTTTTGGCTTGATTGGCGGCGTCCGCTCGTTGCTTGGCCACTTCGAGTTCTCGGGTGCGATCGCGAACTTTTTCCTCCAACACCGAAGAATACTCCCGAAGTCGTTCGTTAGCCTGTTCGAGTTGTTCGTTAGCTCGTTCGAGTTGTTCGTTCGTCGTTTTAAGCTTCAACTGACTGTAATAATTTGACACCGCCAAACTCGTCGCCACCACTGCGACGGCTGGAGAAACCACTGGAACTAAGCTCCCGGTAACGAATCCCACATAGGTTATTCCGGCTAAGGGAATCCAACAGATGGCAATTCCCGACAGAGAGCTGTACCAGAGAGAACTCGTCCCGCTGCGATGGCGGACTAAAACGCGCCAGACGATCGCGCCGCTGACAAACGACCATATCGCGATCCACAACCATTCTTCTTCCTGCGTCCAAGGTTGCAGCAGCGGGCGTCCGTCGAGGGCTGCCGACATGAGGTGACTGGCCACGTGGGCGTGAACCTCGACGCCGTTCATGGCTGAAGATCCCGTTCCGTAGGGCGTCGGGAATACGTCTTTCGTACTGCTGGCGGTCGAACCGATCAACACGATGCGATCGCGGAAAAAGTTCCCTGGAACCTTATCCTCGAGAACGTCGCTGAGCGACACTTGAGGGAAACTACCGTTCCCACCGCGATAGTTGAGAAAAATCTGATAGCCCCCAGACACGGCTTCCGAATAGCCTCCAATGGGCGATCGTAACGGAACGAACGTCGCCTGTCCCAAGCGGTAACAAGACAAACAGTCTGAAAGGCGCTCTAGGGTAAGACCTTCGCGTTCGAGGTATTTCAGGCTCAAATCGACGCCCAATCCGAAACGTAGCCGACCGTCGATGCGAGAAGAAACGAGTGCCCGGCGGACTTTCCCGTCGCCATCTTCCATCACGTCGGCCAGACTGACGCGACCGAGTCGAGCCAAAGTCGGGGGAGGGGCGACCGTATCTTCGCCGAGTGCTTTTTCGATACCGACTAAGTTCGGTGTCGATTTCATGACCTCGACCAAGCGATCGTATCCCGGTTCTTCAGGAAAATCTCGGTACAAATCCAAACCGATCGCGCGGGGAGACCGATTCCGAACGCGTTCGATGACCTCGGCAAGAACTGCATCGGGAACCGGCCACTCCCCCAAGCGGCGGATATCTGCTTCGCCGATGGCCACGATCGCGATTCGTGAATCCACGGGTGCGTCCGGACGCAGGCGAAACAGCGTATCGATGGCAACACGCTCGAATAATTGAAATCCGCCAAAGGTAGCGGTAAAACTGACGACCAACGCCACTGGCGGGGCGGTAAAAAACACACCCTGCCAGCTACTCAACCACCTCGTCAACCGTTGCCACATTCGTGGGTCGAGCTGACTGGGGTTGAATCGACGAAGGGGCGATCGGCGATCGCCTCGAGTCCGACTTGAGCTAAAAGGTCGCGCCATTCAGTTGCTAAAACGTTGCTATGGGGGCGAGCTTGTCGCAACGCAGCGAGAACTTCGAGAGCGTCGTACCAAATTCCGGAACGTCCGTAGGTGGCAGCCAAATCGAGGCTGTTTTCCTTTGAAGCCAGACTTTCCCAATCGGGAGACTGAGGAACTCGTCGCACCCATCCAGAAGTACTGGGACTGTCAGGACGCAGTCGATCGCTCGTGACGACGGCAACGTACCACTGATAGTTTTTTCCGAGTTCGAGTTCTCGGGCTTCCGACGGCAGTGTCAGTTGTACGATGCCCTCACAGCCAGAAATCGATAAAACCCCTTGGTAGTGAGGGAAACGATCGACCGTTTCGTTGTCGGTCGCCACGTACTCGTGCAGGCTGAAAAACATTTGGCGAGCGACGGTTTCTGGCACGTAGACGAAAAACGACGGACGGGCAGCAACGGTTCTACCGTAATGGGTCTCTGGAACGAGTGGCGTTAGCGATACGAGTTGAGACTCAGAGTCTTGGCTCGAGACGGCAAATTCGTTTTCGCTACGGGATGCGCCACTCCCACTTTCCTCGGGTGCATCCTCGTCGGGGGGTTCGAACTCCCAGCGATAGCGAGACCCACCTCCTCCGCTTTCGCCGGGGGCGGCGGGTTCTTCTGGGGGTGGCTCGAAATGCACGATTCCCCGCGAACCCCCTCCACCACTTTCGGGTGGTGCGGGAGGACTTTCTGGGGGCGGCTCGAAGCGCACAATTCCACTGAGTTCGCTGCGTTGAGAACTGGTGAACGTGTCAGTTCGATCTGATTTGGCAGGCTCGCCTGGGGACGAATCTGTTGATGGGATCGAAAAGGACACTTTGGGGTAAAAGATGCACCCGATCGCTGCGATCGTAGCAAATGACGCGCACGCGATCGAACGATGGCTAGTCAACATAAGGCAAGCTGGTTTGCTCGGTAATAAAACTTAATTTTAAGCAAGAATTTCCACCAGCACTGTTATTTAATAGTTCTGTAAGTTGGAATTGTCCGGAAATTTCTGAGGAGCGCAGCCATTCTAAAGGGTAGGTTTCAGTGTGAAAGACTGAAACTTGCAAAGTTGAAACTCAACATCCGCTCGAAATTCTCAGAAATGAGGAAGTCCTCTAAGCCCAGTTTAGTCGAACCTTGAGAGGAAACCAACTTGAGGGAGAGGGGGAGAAGGGGAGAAGGGGAGAGG
>NZ_JAQNCQ010000118.1:0-3640 GCF_028368005.1 Geitlerinema sp. CS-897
CTACTATTTTTGTCAAGTCAGTTGGCTCTTGAATGTTATTTTCAAGTCAAGGGGTCAGTTGGCTGAGTCGAAATACCTAATTCCTTTCCGATTCACTTTATACTACTTATACACTACATTTGAAGTGCGGAATGTGGGTTAACGGGTGCATTTCAAAAATGTGAGCGAATGAGGAGTAATGCTACTTTGGTTTTTGAATCCTTGCCACGAAAGGATTGTGACTGGCTAGCATCATGAGAGTGCAACACGATCCGGGATGTGGTGACAGCATTCGATCGTAACCTACTACGTTTGACGGTTTCGGGTGGTGGCGGTTCGCTCGATCGTGTTAGGGGAGAGTCAGTCACTGTAGTACCATCTCCCCGATTCTCAAAGCAGTGTATCCATCGCCGCTATCAAAGCCTGATTCTGTTCTGGCATCCCTACGGTAATCCGTAAATAATCGGAAATGCGATCGGGTTGGCTGAAGTGACGAACGATTATCCCTCGATCGCGCAGACCTTTCGCCAGGTGGCTACCTCGATGCTGGGGATGGCGGGTAAACAGAAAATTTGCGGCTGAGGGTAAGGTTTGAAACTCCCGTTTGGCGAACTGCTGGTTCAACCATTCACGCTGACTGACGATGAGTTGGCGACCCTTTTCAAACCAGTCGCGATCGCCGAACGCCGCAGTCCCCGCAACCACAGCGAGACGGTCTAACGGGTAAGAGTTGAAACTGTCTTTAACGCGGTTGAGTCCGTCGATCAGTTCCTCTGGCCCCACCGCCAGACCAATTCGCAACCCCGCTAGAGATCGGGATTTAGACAGCGTTTGAGTCACCAGTAGGTTCGGGTAACGGTCTACGAGCGCGATCGCTGTCTCGCCGCCAAAATCGATATAGGCTTCGTCGATCGCCACCACAGACTCGGTATTGTACTGTAACAGCCGTTCGATCTCGCTCAGCGACAACAACCGACCCGTGGGAGCGTTAGGGTTGGGGAAAATAATCCCCCCGTTGGGACGGAAGTAATCGTCCACGACGATCGAGAGGGAATCGTCCAGCGGTACAGTCTCGTAGTCGATTTGGTACAGACCGCAATAGACTTTGTAAAAACTGTAAGTGATATCTGGAAAGAGCAGCGGTTCGTCCTGTTGGAACATCCCCACGAACAGGTGCGCTAACACTTCGTCGGAACCGTTACCCACAAAAACGCGATCGCGCGGTACGTTGTAGTAATCGGCGATCGCCTGCTTGAGCTGAGTACTGTTGGGGTCTGGGTACAAGCGCAGTCGCTCGTCCGCCTCGGCGCGAATGGCGTCGATGACAGCAGGGGACGGGCCGAGCGGATGTTCGTTAGTGTTTAATTTAATGAGATTGGCAATTTTGGGTTGTTCGCCCGGTACGTAAGGCTGTAGCTGACGAACGACGTCACTCCAATATTTGCTCATTACGGATCTGTGAAATGCGAGAGACTGAGTACTCAAGCGTAGCGGATTTTGGGTTTCATTTGAGAGAGACGGCGGTTAACTCTCTGCATTTTCCTCGGCGGCGATCGTCCGTTCGATCGCCTCTTCCAATCCGACAGGCGGCTCAAAGGAGAGTTGGTGACGAAGGTGTTGTCCGGCACGGATTCAGAAAAGGTGATTTCGTTCGGGCGTCCAGGGCAGGACGCCAATATTGGGGCTGGGTTTCTGGAGATACCGCTCGTCAAGTATCCGTCAGCGATATTAACTGGAAACGGCTCGGGCAGTTCAGCGCTTCTAAAGTACAGTTGCTCGCCCCCAACACGAATTTGCTGGTCTCGGGGGCATCGAACCCCACTCGACCCGCGCTTTGTTCCTCCCGCGCTTGAATCACAGATTTCAAGTGGGGTATCCACAAAGGAGATTTTGTTGAAAGATGCGATCGCCTATTTGGATTGTACAGTGAAGAACCGCATGGAATGCGGCGACCACTGGCTCGTTTACGCGACGGTTAACAGCGGAAACGTTTTCGATGCGGATATGAAAACCGCCGTTCACCATCGTAAATCGGGAACCAATTATTAGGGCGTTTTTCGAGGTGGGCAGTTTTGCCCACCCGATTATTTTATCGAGTGGTTTTAAGTCGAGCGTCGATCGTTAGAGTGACGTTTAACAATTCCTGCAATTTCTTTAGCAGGAATATCACTACGATCGGACTTCGAGTAGATTGTGACCAGTACAATGGCTGTAGGCAGTTTGACATAGTAAATTAAGCGATAACCACCGCTTTTACCTTTCCGAACATCGCTATTTTTCAGACGAACCTTATAGATTTCATAGCCCGTCCCAGAAACGCGATCGCCAAGAATTTCTCCCGCTTGCAAGCGATCGAGCAAAGGCTCTACATCTTGACGAATGTTGCGATAGCGTTTGACCAGTGTTCGGATATTGCGCTTAAATTCACTCGTGAATTCGAGCTTTCGTGGGTTATCAGGCATCGTCAATATCTTCCCATAGCAGCTCGATCGGAAATGTTTCCCCAGACATGGCTTCTTTCCAACCTTGCTCGAAGCTCTCGCGGGGAGATTTGAGTTCGTCCGTTTCGCGGAGTTGGCGAGCAAATTGGAGGAGTCGATCGAGATTTTCGGGGGAAAGGCGATCGAGTTCGTCGTTGAGTTGTTGGCGAAGTTGTGCGGTGTCGGTCATCATTTTTAATCTCCCAGCCTGCATATGCTAAGGCTTCGTCAATATGAACTTCTTCAAAGTAAGGATACGCCACCAAAATATGTTCGGGAGAATGTCCCGCCGCCAGTAAACCAACCACAGTTCCAACGGTGACGCGGGTTCCTCGGATACAGGGTTTTCCACCCATAACTTCGGGGTTTTGGCTAATGTGTTGGAGAGAAGGCATCGACGAACCCTTCACGGCGATCGCACGTCTCTTTTCCATTATCGCCTCAACGCGATCGATTACAATAAAGTTAGTCTTCTCGGAACGCACGATGAAACATCCGATATCTTATGTACCTCGCATTCTGCGGATTCAGCCTGCACCCCAAGGAAGTGGTTATCGTAACACTTCGATCGACCACGATCGCGTTTTCGCCGAAACAGCAGATGAAAGAGAGCGATCGAATATTTTAAAAGATGAATCGATTCGGGATATTTTAGCAGAAATTCACGCTCAGCGTCCTGAAAATCGCAGTGTTGAAGAGATCGATCGAGATTTGCAAATCGAAAGAAACGCATGGGATAGCTAAATTAATTCGATCGATTCCCAGAAACCGGGTTTTCTTCTGGTAAATTTTTGAGGTTTCATCGAACCTTTAAGATTCTCTACAGTTTTCGCAAAACTTAGAGTTTTGATGGCAATATAAACGATCTGGAAATCGGAGAAGCGTCAGTATTTTAAGGATTTAAAAATTCAAGTTTTAAAACCGTTGCGAGAGCAATTTGAATTTGCTGCATCTCAATCTCATCCAGTTGACCGATGTATTTTTGCAGTCGATCTCGCGAAATCGCTCGGACTTGAAACGCATCAGCGGCTGACGATTTACCCCACATTCCGCACTTCAAATGTAGTGTATAAGTAGTATAAAGTGAATCGGAAAGGAATTAGGTATTTCGACTCAGCCAACTGACCCCTTGACTTGAAAATAACATTCAAGAGCCAACTGACTTGACAAAAATAGTAGGA
>NZ_JAQNCQ010000119.1:0-12643 GCF_028368005.1 Geitlerinema sp. CS-897
ACTCCGCTCAGCGTTGAGTCTGAGCGGAGTCGAAGCGTTGAGATTCGGATTCTGTGTGAGGAAAGGGGGAGGGTTGAGGGGGTTCACGATTTGAGGAAATCGCGGCGACTGGGGGTTGGAATTCGGTACTATATAAGTTTCAATTATTTAATTTTTGTTTTCATTGATTTCTGCTTAGACACCCAAAACTCGGATCGCGAGAACGGGGGTTTTTTGGGGTAAGCTGGAATTGTAACGAAATTCGATCGGCTGAAACCCCTATGAATTGGTTTTGTTGTTTTAAAAATCAAGTGTATAGATATAAAAAAACACAGTTTATCATTTTTTAATTTTAGGGTATTTGCTAAAATTTTGCCAGAAAAACGTCGAGCAATGTTCGAGTGATATCGAAAATTGACCGAAACGCAATCAGAATAACAAACGGGCGCAAACCGACTGCTCTGAAAGATAAAGGGATTCTAGGCTGTTTTTTTTATAGGATAAATTCCTGAGTCTTGCCGTTGCCTTACAAAAATCTCCAAATTTCCGTCTAAACTGTCGATATATCCGCATCAAAACGGGAATTTCTCGAAATCAGAAGTGCGAAAAAGATTTGAGATTCTCTAATTGGGGAATTCGGGGAAGTTGGCCGATCGGGTAACTTCTCAAACGGGGAAGTTTAGCGAGACTGGCTAACACGATCGCTCCCGAGGTGCCGAAAGACAGTGTTAGCATGGGAAAACGCGATCGAAGCACCGAAACCACGATCGCCCCTGACCGCAACAAACATCGAGAATTTATGAAAGTCCGAGTCATTGGAGGAGGTCTCGCCGGCACCGAGGCCGCGTGGCAAGTCGCCCAGTGGGGCGTTCCCGTGGAACTGTACGAAATGCGCCCCGAACGCCAGTCTCCGGCACACCACAGCGGAGATCTGGCCGAACTCGTCTGTAGCAACTCCTTCGGTGCCAAAGCCAGCGATCGCGCGGCGGGACTGCTTCACGAAGAACTGCGCCGCTTGGGGTCGATCGTCATCGGAAAAGCCGACGAACACGACGTTCCGGCCGGCGGTGCCTTAGCGGTCGATCGCGGCGTCTTCAGCCGAGACCTCACGGAAACTCTAGCGAACCATCCCCTCATCGAACTGCGTCGAGAAGAAATTCGCGAAATTCCCCGAGACGGCGTGGTCGTGTTGACCACCGGACCGCTGACGAGCGAATCCCTCGCCGAAGATTTACAGCGGTTTACGGGAAGTCAGTACATGAGCTTTTTCGACGCCGCCAGTCCCATCGTGGTGGGCGATTCGATCGATTTCGACGTAGCGTTTCGCGCCTCTCGCTACGACAAAGGCGACGCCGATTACGTCAACTGTCCCCTGAACCGGGAACAGTACCTGCACTTCTGGCAAGAACTCTGTCAAGCCGAGCAAGCCGAGTTGAAGGAGTTCGATCGCGAAACAGCGAAATTCTTTGAAGGTTGCTTGCCCATCGAAGAAATGGCGCGGCGGGGCGAAGACACCATGCGCTACGGTCCGTTAAAACCCGTGGGACTGCGAGATCCGCGTCACGACGAGAAGTTTTACGCCGTGGCACAACTGCGCCAAGAGGACAAAGCCGGGCAGTTGTGGAACCTGGTGGGATTTCAAACCAACCTGCGTTGGGGGGAACAGAAACGGGTGTTTCGGTTGATTCCGGGGTTGGAAAACGCCGAGTTCGTGCGGATGGGGGTGATGCACCGCAACACCTTTATTAATTCTCCCGAACTGCTCGATCGCACCCTGCAATTTCGAGAGCGATCGACGCTTCTAGCAGCCGGACAACTCACGGGAACCGAAGGCTATACCGCCGCCGCCGCCGGGGGATGGTTGGCGGGAACGAACGCGGCGCGAGTGGCGTTAGGACTCGAAGCGGTTTGGCTTCCCGAGACCACGATGATGGGGGCGTTAGTGGAGTTTATTACTTCGGCTTCGCCGAAACATTTCCAACCGATGCCGCCAAATTTCGGCATCATACCGCCATTGCAACAAAAAGTTAGAAACAAACGGGAACGGTACGGAAAATATCGCGATCGCTCCCTCGAAACCTTGATGCAGTGGGCGACGCGATTGAAACAAACGGCGACGGTGTAAGGTGGAATTCCCGAAAACTGTCTAAACCTGACTCTTTGTCTGCGATCGCGATCTCTATCTCATTGCGATCGCGATCGCACAGCCTGTAGAGCGATCGGTAAAATTAAACACAGATATAAAAACCGTTTTAGCAAACGCTCTATTAGGTTCAGAAATTTCATGAACGAGAAATTTTCTCCTCCTCCATCCGTGGCGGAACTATTCTTTCAGGCGTGGTCGTCAGGCCGCCTGACCGAAAACGGACGCTACGGCTTGCGAGACGCCTTTCTCAACGGCCAGTTACATCCAGACGACCTCACTGCCGTCAACCGACTCGTTCACGCTGTCCGTCGAGGATGGTTGGCCATGGAGTGACCGCAAATTTCCGAGGCGGTAGGTTAACGGAAGACCAAGAAAACCACAACGGCGCACGGCCTTTGATATGGTGTTGTCAAAGATCTCGATTGCAGTGCGCCGATTTATGAACGTACACACCGTATCGACACAACCGTTTAGCGACCAGAAACCCGGAACCTCTGGGCTGCGAAAACAGGTTCCGGTTTTCCAGCAACGTCACTACCTGGAAAACTTCATCCAATCGATATTTAACAGCCTCGACGACTATCGAGGAAAAACCCTAGTTCTCGGCGGTGACGGTCGCTACTACAACCGCACCGCCATCCAAACCATTTTAAAAATGGCGGCCGCCAACGGCGTCGGACGAGTTCTCGTGGGTTTGGGAGGCATTCTCTCGACTCCTGCCGCCTCTTGTTTGATTCGGAAAAACCAAGCCTTCGGCGGAATTATTTTATCGGCCAGTCACAATCCCGGCGGTCCTGAAGGCGACTTCGGCGTGAAATTCAACACCAGCAACGGCGGACCGGCACCGGAAAAAGTGACCTCGGCGATTTACGAGGCGAGTAAGACTATCGAAGGCTATCAAATTATCGAAGCCTCCGATATCGATCTCGATACGCTGTCGATCGTTCAACTCGGCGAGACCACCGTTGAAGTTATCGACCCGGTAGCCGACTACGCCGATTTGATGCAGTCGTTGTTCGACTTCGATCGCGTTCGGGATTTCGTGACGTCCGGCAAGTTTCGCATGAGTTTCGACGCTCTCCACGCCGTCACCGGACCTTATGCGAAAGCTTTGTTAGAAGACCGTCTCGGTGCGAGGGAGGGAACCGTTCAAAACGGAATACCTCTAGAAGATTTCGGCGGCGGCCATCCCGACCCGAACTTGGTTTACGCCCACGATTTAGTCGAATTGTTGTTCGGCGACAACGCCCCCGATTTTGGCGCGGCTTCTGACGGCGACGGCGATCGCAATATGATTTTAGGACGAAACTTTTTCGTCACTCCCAGCGACAGCTTGGCCGTTTTGGCAGCCAACGCGACGTTAGTTCCGGGATATAAAGACGGGTTGGCTGGCGTGGCGCGATCGATGCCCACGAGTGCGGCGGTCGATCGCGTGGCGGAGAAATTGGGAATCGACTGCTACGAAACGCCGACGGGATGGAAGTTTTTCGGAAACCTTCTCGACGTTGGAAAAGCCACCCTCTGCGGCGAGGAAAGTTTCGGAACGGGATCGAACCACGTTCGGGAAAAAGACGGCTTGTGGGCGGTACTGTTTTGGTTGAATATTTTGGCCGTGCGAGAGCAGTCGGTTGAAGATATCGTCCGCGAACATTGGAAAACCTACGGACGCAATTACTACTCCCGCCACGATTACGAAGCCGTGGATAAAGATAGTGCGACGGCGTTGATGGAGAACTTGCGATCGCAACTGGACTCGATGCCGGGACAAACCTTCGGCAACTACGAAGTCAAATACGCCGACGATTTCAGTTATACCGACCCGGTAGATGGCAGCGTCAGTAAAAACCAAGGCGTTCGCATCGGCTTTACCGACGGGTCTCGCATCGTCTTCCGCCTCTCGGGAACGGGAACCCAAGGGGCGACGCTGCGGCTGTATTTGGAAAGTTACGAACCCGACGCCAGCCAACACGATACGGACACCCAAACCGCTTTGGCGGATTTCATTCAAATCGCCGAAGATGTCGCGCAAATTCGCAAACATACTGGGATGGACAAACCCACCGTGATTACCTAGGTCTGGCAACCTCGAATCGTCCGTTTGTCTCTTGGAAATTCCCCGACCTAGGGGCGTTGTCTGCAACCCCCCTATGGGGAAACAATACGACCTCGTCAATATCACACAACATTGTTTTTGTCAATAACTGCGAGGGATAAAAAAAATAATACTCGAAGTCGCTCGAGTTAAAATTCAAATCGAGGCGATCGCTCTCGAGAATACGCGATCGGAACGAGATTTTAGCGAGCGATCGCGTATTACTGCCAAAATATTGTCCATCGCACCTCGATACGAGCTGTGAACACCCATCTCGAACCGTTTTATGTTAGACCCCTCTAGAACTGTCGAAATCTTCCAAAAACAACCCGAACCCGACCGCTTCACCGCCGGAGAAGTCATTTTTGAAGACGGTCAACCTGGAGATGTCATGTATGGCATCATCGAAGGAACCGTCGAATTACACATCGACGGACGCCCCGTCGAGGTTATCGAAAAAGGCGACGTGTTCGGCGAAGGTGCGCTTTTGTATCCCCACGGAACGCGAGCCTCGACTGCGATCGCCAACACCGACTGCACCCTCGCCGTCATGGATCGAGAGCGATTCCTGTTTGCCATACAGACAACTCCCATGTTCGCCATCGAAATCATGCACAGCCTATCGGTGCGATTGCGTCGTTTCAAACACCCCCAATATCGAGAGGAAGCATAAAATAAGAACTCAACACTTCACTTGAGCACGAGTCTTCAGATCGCGTCCTTAGATATTGAGAACTATCATTATGACTGAGACCTTACTCGAACAACTGCGGGAAATGACGATCGTCGTCGCCGATACCGGAGACATTCAAGCGATCGAAGCCTTTACCCCTCGCGACGCCACCACTAACCCGTCCCTGATTACCGCTGCGGCCCAAATGCCTCAATATCAAGGCATCGTGGACGATACCTTAAAAGCCGCTCGCCAAGAAGCCGGGGCGAACGCGTCAAATTCCGAGGTGGCGAACTTAGCCTTCAAACGTCTCGCCGTCGCCTTCGGATTGAAAATACTCGACATCGTTCCGGGGCGAGTGTCCACTGAAGTCGATGCCAGACTGTCTTACGATACCGAAAAGACCATCGACGTCGCCCGAGAAATTATTGCCCAATACGAAGCCGTTGGCGTCTCGCGCGATCGCGTGCTGATTAAAATTGCCTCGACGTGGGAAGGGATTCGAGCCGCAGAAGTCTTAGAAAAAGAAGGCATTCACTGCAACCTGACCCTGTTGTTCGGATTTCACCAAGCCGTCGCCTGTGCCGAAGCTGGAGCGACCTTAATTTCTCCCTTTGTCGGCCGCATTCTCGACTGGTACAAGAAAAACACCGGACGAGACAGTTATGCTCCCGAAGAAGACCCCGGCGTGCGATCGGTTACGGAAATTTACAACTATTACAAAAAATTCGGTTACCAAACCGAAGTCATGGGGGCGAGTTTCCGCAACATCGGTGAAATTCTCGAACTCGCAGGTTGCGACTTACTGACGATTTCCCCAGCGTTACTACAAGAACTGCAAAGTACCGTCGGCGAACTGCCGCGAAAACTGTCCCCCGACACCGCCCAGCAGATGGAGATCGAACGGCTGTCAGTAGACAAAGAAACCTTCGATCGCCTCCACGCCGAAGATCGCATGGCGTCAGAAAAACTAGCCGAAGGCATTCAAGGATTTTCCAAAGCCCTCGAGTTGTTAGAAACGCTATTAGCCGAACGTCTCGAAAAACTGGAAAACCAAAACAAAGTCGATCGCGCCGCTGAAGAAATGTTTCGCGTGTACGACCTCGATGGCGACGGTTTCATCACCCGAGAAGAATGGTCGGGAACCGATGCTGTCTTCGACGCCCTCGACGTCAACCGCGACGGAAAAATCGCCCCCGAAGAAATGGCGGCCGGACTCGGGGCGGCGTTTTTACTAGAAGTCAAGTGATGGGATTAGAAGGTGCAGAAAAGTCCTCAAACTCTTTTTCGATCGAGAGTTATAGCGAATCGTTCCCTGCCCGATCGCAGGCGGGAAGACGAACGAATTCAAAGGGGAGCGAAGTGCAGCCAGACATCGAAAATCGTGACTGCATATTTCACGCTATTTGTCAATACCTTGTTTTGACAAATTTTCTGCACCACGACGGGTAATGGCATGATGGGGCGATCTCAGAATCCGATCGTCTCATCATCGAGTCATCTCCCCAGCTTCCTTACTGGAACATCCAGTCCGAGAAACGAGTCGTAACAACCGAGCGAACGACCTTTATTGTAAAGTGAGTGTTGCTCGAACGCCGCTGCGTAACGAGATCGATTAGTATGGCTGTACGGAGAGGAGCGGACGCCGTCATCGAGAGCGAATTGGCCTGCCAAACCGACGGGAGTGTCACCGCTTGCGAAGACCGGCGAAGCTCGATTGTGGCTAAACCATTAAGACGAGAGATGACTGACGTTTTTCGAGTTGGAGATCGCGAAATTCTAGCAAGCGAAATTCCGAGACTGCTCAAACGCTACCAACTAATGCCCCAATTTCTCCAGGGGTTGGTCGTCGATCGCGCCATTGCCGATTACAGCTGCACCGACGAAGAAAAACAAGCAGCCCTCCAACAGTTTTGTCAGCAACACCAACTCACTTCTCCGGAAGCTCAGCAGGGATGGTTGAAAGCTCATGGTATGACCCCTGCCGAACTCGAAGAAATCGCCGTGCGTCCCGTCCTGCTACAAAAATTCAAAGAAGATATCTGGGGAAACAAAGTGCGATCGCACTTTATGACCCGCAAAAGCAGCCTCGATCGCGTGATTTATTCCCTCATCCGCACCAAAGACGACGGACTGGCTCAAGAATTGTATTACCGCATTCAAGAAGGCGAACAAACCTTTGAAGAATGCGCTCGAGACTACTCCCAAGGTCCCGAAGCGAGAACCGGAGGAAAACTCGGTCCGGTTCCCCTCAACCGACCTCACCCGGCCATTGGAAAACTGCTGTCGGTGAGCCAACCCGGACAGCTTTGGCCGCCCCGCGCCCTGGCAGAGTGGTTTATCATCGTTCGCCTAGAAGAATTCCATCCCGCCCAACTCGACGACACCATGCGATCGCAAATGCTCGACGAACTGTACGCGAGTTGGATGCAAGCAGAACTCCAAAAACTGGTCTCTGCGGAGTTCGATCGGCTGTCTTCACTTTCACCATCGGCATGACTCAGACAACGTCTCAACCTCAAATTTCAGACTTTCTGGCCAAAACAGCGCCGTTCGATCGCCTGACTCCCGAAACCCGGCGTCAGTTAGCAGCCAAAGCCCAACTGTTACGCTATCGTATCGGTCAACCGATTTTAGTGCGGGACAAAATGCCCGCGCAAATCTCCATTATCTACCAAGGACAAGTCCGAGTTCTCGGGTTCGATCGCCGACAAAACAAATCCGTCAGCCTACGTTTGGTCGGAGAAGGAGAAGTCCTCGGTTGGATCGGTGTCGTGCGAGATCTACCTTGCGAAACGGCGATCGCCTCGAGCGAAACCGTCTGTATCAACATCAACGTCAACGACTTCCGCGCCTGTCTCGACGCCGAATCCCAATTCGATCGCGCCGTGCGAGAACACCCCAGCATCAGCGAAGTGTTCGAGTTAGCCAGCGCCGAACTGCAACGCCGGGCCGACACCAGTTCCAACATTAAAGACTTATCTTACGACCTCTGGCCTCACGCGAGCGTCCTCGACTTGCCCGCCGGACACCAACTCGACCCCAGCCAGCTCGATCGCAGCCGCATCTGGCTCGTCAGTCGCGGTAAAATCGGCGAAGCCGACATCGGCAGTCGCATCGAACTCGATGGATTCTCCCGCACCCCCCTTCCCGAACCCACGAGACTCGTCGGCGTCGTCTGGCCGAAAACCGTCAAATCCCCCCTTCCCGTCCCCACCGAAGAAAGAGACGGAGAACTCGTCCCCACCAACGGACAAAGCAGCGAACTCGCTGGCGTTCTCGAAGCACCGCCGCGTCCCCCCGAACCCCCGCGAGACCCCCTCGCACCGCCGCCGAAATATCCCCACGTGCGCGGGAGCGGTCCGATCGGGTCTCCCCTGGCGTGTTTCCATATGCTGTGCAAGCATATGCGAATCAACTTCCGCAAAGACGCCGTTCGCAAACTCCTCGAACAACAACTCAAAAGCAAAGGGGCAATTTCCCTCTACGGCTGCGGGACGATTATGCCCACCCTCGGCGTCAGCGCTCAACTGGCCAGAGTTCCCACCAACGCGATCGGACGGCTGAAAGCCCCCGGTATGATGAAATGGCAAGACAGCTACGCCGTCATCTACAGCATTAGCGAAAAAGAAATCATCTTAGCCGTTCCCGAAATCGGCATCCTCCACCGCACCCCCGAACAAGTTGCCGAAATTATCGAAGGGGACACCGCCGAAGTCGTCCTCGTGCAGCCCCCCGCAGGCGACCAATCGGAAAAATTCAGCTTCTGGTGGTTCGTCCCCTCCCTGCTGCGCTACAAAAAAGTTCTCATCGAGGTCTTCATCGCCTCCTTCTTCGTCCAACTCTTCGGACTGGCGAACCCACTACTCACCCAGGTCATCATCGACAAAGTCTTGGGACAGCGCAGCATCGATACCCTCAACGTGTTGGGGATTTTCATGATCGGGGTGGCGCTGTTTGAAGCTCTCCTCAATAGCTTGCGAACCTACCTGTTCGTCGATACCACCAACCGCATCGACTTGACCCTCGGCTCGGAAGTCATCGACCACCTGTTTAGACTTCCCCTGAACTACTTCGACAAACGACGAGTCGGGGACATCTCCGGACGGGTGAACGAACTCGCCAACATCCGTCAGTTCGTCACCGGAACCGCTCTGACCGTGGTTCTCGATGCCGTGTTCTCGGTGGTGTACATCGCCGTGATGGTCACGTACAGCTTGACCTTAACCTTCGTGGCGTTGATTACCGTTCCCTTCTTCACCGCCTTGATCGTGTTCGTCTCCCCCATCGTGCGGCGACTGCTGCGGAAACGGGCCGAACGGTACGCCGACGCTCAATCGTACCTCGTCGAAACCCTCAACGGGATTCAGACGGTGAAGGCGCAAAACATCGAGTTGACCTCCCGCTGGAACTGGTACGAACGCTACGCGCGATATATGAACGCGGGGTTCCGTACCATTTTGACTAACACCGCCGCCAGTTCCATCGCCGGATTTCTCAACAAACTTTCTGGCTTGTTACTGCTGTGGGTGGGGGCGTACCTGGTGTTGCAAAACGAACTGACTCTCGGTCAGCTGATTGCCTTCCGCATTATTTCCGGAAACGTCACCGGGTCGCTGTTGCGCTTCGTACAGGTGTGGCAGAGCTTCCAAGAAGTGGGAATGTCCGTCGAACGTCTGCGAGACATCCTCGGTTCCGAACCCGAAAGCGACGAGAGCGATCGCCTCAACATCCCCCTACCGAACATCGAGGGAGACGTTAAATTTGAAGAGGTTTGTTTCCGCTTCAACCCCACCGGCCCGTTACAAGTGGCCAACGTCAACGTCGAGTTTCCCGCCGGGTCGTTCGTGGGCATCGTCGGACAGAGCGGTTCCGGGAAAAGTACCCTGATGAAACTGGTACAGCGACTGTACGCTCCCGAAAGCGGACGCATTCAAATCGACGGCTACGACATCAGCAAAGTCGAACTCTACTCCCTGCGCCGTCAAATTGGGGTCGTCCTGCAAGACACGCTGCTGTTTAACAACACCGTCAAAGCCAATATCGCCCTGAACAACCCCGAAGCCAGCGACGACGAAATCATCGACGCCGCGAAAGTGGCCGCCGCTCACGACTTCATCATGACGTTGCCCCAGGGATATAACACCATTGTCGGAGAGCGGGGTTCGGCACTGTCGGGAGGACAACGACAACGGATCGCGATCGCCCGGACGGTGCTGCAAAAACCGCGCCTGCTGATTCTCGACGAAGCCACCAGCGCCCTCGACTACAACCTCGAAAGTTTGGTCTGTCAGAACTTGGTGGAGGAGTTCAAAGGACGAACCGTCTTCTTCATTACCCACCGTCTGCCCACGGTACAAAATGCAGATACCATCTTGATGATGGACCAAGGTGCCTTAGTCGAACAGGGAACCCACAAAGAGTTAATGGCACTAAAAGGACGTTACTACTGTCTGTACCAACAGCAAGAATCGCAGTTATAAAATAGGGACGGGGGTGCGATTCGTACCCCTCCAGCCAAGAAAACCATGACTATCGAACGACTCGAAACGATTCAAGACCAACCGGTCATCCTCGAACAACCCGCGTTTTGGACGCGAGCCTTTATTTGGTTGATCGTCGGAATTACCACCTCGGGATTGGTCTGGGCGTCCCTGGCCAAAATCGACCAGTCCGTCCCCGCTCAAGGAAAGCTCGAACCCGAAGGATCGGTCAAAGAAATTAAAGTTCCGACCGGTGGCGTTGTCCGCGAAATTCACGTCGAAGGCGGACAGGAGGTCAGCGAAGGGGATTTGTTGTTAACTCTCGATTCGAGAGTGTCTCGGGCTTCGGTGGAATCGCTGCGAGAAGCCAGAGACCAACGCCGTAGCGAAGCCCGAGCCTATCAAGCTCAAGTGGAAGGATTGACGTATTCTGGTAGCGGCGGCGAGTTCGATCGCACCCAGCAACAGCGTGTCGAAGCTCGCCAGCGGGAGTTAGACGCGCAACAGGCGGCCACGGAAAGCCAAATCCGCCAACTCGAAGCGCAACTGACGCAGGTGCAAGGGCAAATCGCCGCCACAGACGCCCAAATCGACAACGCGCAAAACCGCTTAAATATTGCTGAAAACGGTCGCATTGCCGATCGCCAACAGTTAAGTACCGCCCAACGACGCCTCTCGGAAGCCGAACAACGACTCGAACAAGCCAGAGGCTTGTTAGCCGAAGACCGGGCTGTTTTGGCAGATTTGGAACCGCTTCTCGAAGAAGGGGGAATCGCTCGTTTGCAGGTGACGCGCCAGCGCCAACAGGTGATTACTCGCGAACGGGAAGTTTCGAGCGCTCAAGACGAAATCCTCGAACGTCAAGCGGAAATTACGCAACTGCAAGACGCGCAGCAACGGCGCGAAGCTGAAATTGCCAGTTTGCAATCGGACTTGTTATCCAGACGCTCGGAAAAAGACCGTCTGTTGGGTGAAGAACAACGGCTGCGTGCGTCGATTTCCGAAACCAATTCCCGCTTGCAAAGCACGTTAGCGGCGGCGCAACGGGAAGCCTATCAGGTGATTGCGGAAAACCAGAAGCAAGACACGCAGCTGACTAGCCAACTGGCGCGAGCCGAGCAAGAACTGGACTATACTGAGATTCGATCGCCGATTGACGGCGTGGTGTTCGAGGTACTACCCAACTTCGCCGCCAACGAAGAACAGGGAATTACGGGATTCGTCCTCAATACCAGCGAACCGGTGATTAAGATCGTCCCCGACAGCAGCCTCGTAGCGAACGTCTTCGTGACCAACAAAGATATCGGGTTTATCGAAGAAGGAATGGAAGTCGAAATTCAAATCGATGCCTTCCCCGCCACGGAATTCGGAACGATTCCCGGCGAATTGGTCTCCATTGGCGAAGACGTTTTAGAACCCGAACAAAACCGTCCGTTTTATGCGTTCCCGGTGACGATCGAACTCGACCAACAGTATTTTGAGATCGGCGAGACCAACAAACAAATTCCCCTGCAAGCGGGGATGGCCGTGAGCGCCAATATTAAAGTTCGCGATCGCACGGTGTTGAGTATCTTCCTCGACAAGTTCACCAAAGGCACGCGCAGCCTCGAAAACGTCCGTTAGGAATGAGTTTGCGTCGTTCGATTTGGCTGTGGGCGATCGCTTTAGCTTTGCTAAAGCTGTGGGCGATCGCTCACCTTCCCATTCGTGCCTTTCCCGCCACCCACGACCATCTGCGCTACGTTATTGTGGCGTCGAACCTGCTAGACGCTAACGTTCCTTACGGTGAGTTAGTGTTAGCCCGACAACCGGGATATCCAGGGTTTATCGCTTTAAGTTATCTGCTGGGAATTCCTCTGAGAATTTTTCAGGAATTTTTCTATTTAGCAGCGGGAGGATTTCTGGCAGCCGCGTTGTATCGTTGGGTTCGCAGACCTCAAATTATACTTTTATGGTTAGTTCTTTATAATTTCGCACCGTTTTCTTACCATTGGAACCGCCAAACCTTACAAGAAGTTTTATATTTACCCTTGACGGCTGCGATCGTCGCTGGCTTGTTAAATCTACTAAAAGATAGCGACAACCCACGGCGTTTTTTACTCGATTCCCTCATCCTGGGATTAATTCTCGCCCTGTTTTGGAACACCCGCCCCGAAGGAATTTGGATTGTTCCGACAATTGCTTTAATCTACGGAATTCTCGGAATTTCCGCAATCTCAAAAACTCGTAAACACCCCAAAGCCCTCTCCCCCTCTTCCCCTCTCCCCCTC
>NZ_JAQNCQ010000120.1:0-2845 GCF_028368005.1 Geitlerinema sp. CS-897
AATCACTGCCTGTAGCTGATGACGCTCTTCTGCTGTCAGGCGCACAATGTATTTTTTCTGCATGGGACTCCGGCTCGCTCCCTACAGATTACCTCAATACTCCCGTTAACCCTAATTCTTAGAGTTGACGCTGCACTAGTTTCTCAAAAAATCAGGGGGCTAAAATCTCCAAACTCACAAAAACAGCGATCGATTCAAACCTTAAAAACCTCCACCAACTCCCGATTCACCGTCTAATGTAGCGGGAATGTCGGTGTCTTCATAGATCTCGGCCAGGGCGATCGCACAGTTCACACTCGCAAGTTGGATGGGATCGCTGGTGGGTGCGAGCGTCCAGTTACCACGATCGCCCTTTTGGAAAACCTCAACCTGCTGGCGATCGCTCGAAACGAGGACGTATTCTTCGAGACTGGGGATAGTACGGTAGTCGGCGAATTTTTCAGTGCGATCGAAACGAGCCGTCGAGGGAGAGAGAACTTCGATAATGAGGTGGGGATATTCGATGTATTGGCTTTGGGGCTGGCGATCGCGATCGTCGCAGGTAACGGCAACATCAGGATAGTAGTAAGCATTGCTGGCTTCGACGCGGGTTTTCATCCCTTCGGCGAAGGTGCGACAGCCAGAACTCCGTGGGTGAGTTTTGAGCGCGAAGAATAAGTTGCCAACAATCGTGTGATGTGCCTGTGTCCCGCCTGTCATCGCAAAGACTTCACCATCGCGGTATTCGTGGCGGATGGGGCTAATTTCTTCGGCGGCGAGGTAGTCTTCTGGGGTGATGTAGAGGGGATCGTCGGCGAGCATGGTTGGGGTGGTGAGGGGGAGCTAATTTTAGTTTAGCGATCGCCTGGGGAACCTCGCGGGTGAGTTTGACTTGGGGTTGGAAAACGTAAGAAATTGCCAGAGCGCCGTCTGACAGGCGATCGGGCAATTTATGCTAGGTTCGGAAGGAACCCGACCTCTTCATGGCGCAGCTTGTTTTATGCTTTTTCGCTGAAGATACAAACATTTTTTGCAGCTAGGGACTGTTGACGACAACCTCAGTCGCCGCTTCAAACAACAACCCCGAACGCCTCGAAAAACGCTTTGACCTCAACACCCAAATGACCGCCTAACTCTACCTGCTACATCCCATGATTCAAATTCAACTCAACCTACCCGAAAGCGCCTTTTCTGCCCTGCGTAGCAGCCCCGACGAATTCGCCCAAGAGCTGCTCGTTGCCGCCGTCGTCAAGTGGTACGAAGTCGGGATGATTTCCCAATCCAGAGCGGCTGAAATTGCTGGCATTAGCCGACAAGCCTTTCTGCAAGCGCTGGATCGATTTGCCGTCTCTCCTTTTCAGACCACCCCCGAAGAACTCGCAGAGGAGATCGATCGTGGTTAGACGCTGGGTGGTCAATGCTTCGCCCATCATTAGCCTCACCAAAATTGACCGTATTCATTTACTGAGCGAACTCTGCGATCGAGTGGTGATTCCTCAAAGGTAAGAAACCGCGCGATCGCTGGCTGGCAGGCGATGGGGGAACTTATGCTAGGTTCGGAACGTTGGCGATCGCGATGAGACGGATGGACGAGCAGCGGATTCAAGCATACCTGGAGTTGATTCAAGCACTATTGAACTGTCCAGAAGGGCAGGAAGGGGCGCTGTTGCAGGAGAATGCCGAGCTGGTGGATGCAGGCTTGGTCGAAGCGATGGGGTTGGTGGCGCAGCAGATGGAGGAAGCAGGCGATCGCCTGTGGGTCGAGCAGCTAGGGAAGGGTGCAGGATCGGTGTTGAGTGGGCGGGTTGGGGAGTAGTGCGATCGCTCTAAGTGGCAATGGGGGAGGAGACCGATGGGCATCGACCTAGCAGGGCTGGCGTTAGTCTGGCGGGGCGATCGCGCTAACGACCAAGCTCACTGGCGGACATGAATTTTTGGTTTAAGAAGCAAGCGATTGCCAGTCCGTCCAGTGCAGCGAATTGTTAGGGAAGACCTGAATGCCGTCACTACAAAAAACAAACTTTCTCAAAAGGTAACAGATGAATAGGACTGAGAAAAACAATGTTTACATTCCTCTAAGGTTGTCCAGATACTCCTCAATCATTAGGAGAATCGATCAAACAACTTCACTTTAATTCGAGGGTTCGATCGAGACGATTCAATTCTTCAACGACCACAGGTAGGAGCGATCAAAAAAGTAAACTAACCTAGATCGAAGCTGTTTTTAACCTCAACTTACAGTAATGGTAAGTAAAAATATAGACAGTGAGCCAGAAATCGTATAATAACCAACCAGAAATATTGGAAACATTAGCCTCCAATACCATTTATGCGGTTTCCAGTTCAGCAACCATAATCTACCTAGCTGATAGATTAAGAGCCACTGAGCTAACCCGATCGAAACTGTGATTATTAGATTAACGTAAGAGTCAATATTGATGCCAAGTAACGATGGAAAAGTTATGAATGAAGATAACACCAAACCATTAAAAAAGGTAACTGCAAGGAAAATGTCAATATTAGGGGGGCTAAAGTAGGTATCATATATTCCCAAACCTAATACTAATGCAATTACTAGCAACAGGCCAAGTGCCCATGTTGTCGAAAGTAAAAACCAGAGTCTCACCGAGTTAGAAGCTCTTTTAGGCATAGCTATCCGTATAAATTGAATCTAGTAGCATAGATATAAACAGGCTACTTTAACATTCCTGTCGATCTATAAATGTGGGCTCTTCCGATTTTGTTATGCAAAAAAATACTAATTTAACCCCAATTCCGATATTTGAAATTCAAAGCCGAAATTCTGTAAAGCTTGCAGAACTTGACATAGAGCGATCGATTAATGTAGAATAAATTTAATTATTTA
>NZ_JAQNCQ010000121.1:0-3814 GCF_028368005.1 Geitlerinema sp. CS-897
AATCACTGCCTGTAGCTGATGACGCTCTTCTGCTGTCAGGCGCACAATGTATTTTTTCTGCATGGGACTCCGGCTCGCTCCCTACAGATTACCTCAATACTCCCGTTAACCCTAATTCTTAGAGTTGACGCTGCACTAGTTGTTAATCCAGATAAACGGTTTTGGTAGTATTTACAGTGGCTCTTCAGAACCGGGTGTGTAGAGTAAAATGCTTAACCTTCGACTGGCAATGAAATAGGGAGCTTCTTCAGTGAAAAGAGGAGAGTGAAGAGGGCAGAGTGAAGACAGTCTTCCTCATCTTTTCACTGGTGACTGGTGATTGGCGACTGGTGACTGTTTGCGTAGCGTCTCGAACAACCGCTTGACTTTCTCTATATCTTTATCTCCGGGCGATCGCTCCACGCCACTCGACAAATCGATACCGTCGGGCGTTAACTGAGACAGGGCTAAGTTGACGTTATCCGGGTTGAGTCCCCCCGCCAGAAACCAGGGACAGGGAAACTGGAAAGTCTGCAAACTCTCCCAATTCAAGGTTTTTCCCGTTCCGCCCAGGTGTTGGGGATCGTAGGCGTCGAGCAATACTGCATCGACGATATCGCAGTAGTCGGACAGGCGATCGAGATCGCTGGCTTTGCGAACGCGAAAGGCTTTGATCAGTTCGACGTGGGGAAGGCGCGATCGCACGTGCTGGCAATATTCCGGGGATTCGTCGGAGTGAAGTTGTACCCCCGTCAGCGGCGTCGCCTCCACTACGCGGCAAATCTCGTCTACGCTCGTTTTAGCAAACACACCAATCCGATCGATTTCCCTGGCTCCCTGGCTCCCTGGCTCCCCGGCTCTCCAAACGGGCAGAGTGCGGCAAATTTCAACAATACGGGAGATCGGAACGTAACGTGGCGATGCGGATACGCAGATAAACCCCAACGCTGTCGCCCCGAGTTCGACAATGGCTGACCCCTGCTTGGGTCGTGTAATTCCGCAAATTTTTACCCGCATTGTATTTTTCGACTTTCTATCATATCGGAGACAATTTTAAAACAATTCGTATCAAAAATTTAATTAAGTGTTAAAAATTTAAACAATTCCAGAAGGATGTCGGAGCGCTCTTTATAATTTCTATAATTTCGTGAAACGTTCTGTAAATTTTTTAATTGGAGTTAAGTTTTGATGAACGCTGGTTTAATTACTGCTGCAACAGGATTGACGTCGCCCTGGTCGTTGAACGTTGCCATTATTATGATTGTTTGTAACTTATTTGCCGTTGCCATCGGGCGCTTTGCCATCCAAAAACGCGGAGTCGGCCCGGCCCTTCCGGTCAACGTTCCCGGTTTGTTTGAAGGCTTTGGTTGGGCGGAACTTCTGGCCACGGCGAGTTTGGGGCATATCCTCGGTGCGGGAGTCATCCTGGGCTTGGGGGCAACGGGTGCGCTATAGTCACCCGTCAGACTTCTGAATTAGGAATTTTGCAGAGTTAGGGGAAGCGAAGGTCTCTCGTTTCCCCTTTTTCGCGATCGCGAAACTTTCCCAACGGCGATCGCCCCTGGAAACTGCCACGGCTAAAACCTCTCCTCGAAAAAGATACTAAAATAAGAATATACCCCTGACGGGCGCGTTCCGCGCGTGGTGTGGGGTCGATCGATACGGCGTCAAGCAAATTTAGGAACGTTTCATGCAATCAGGAGCGCGAGTCGGATCGCTATTTGGAATTCCGTTATACGTACACTCTTCCTGGCTGGTTATCGTTGCCCTATTTACCCTAGCCAAAGGGATTGCGTGGCAAGAAATTTATCCAGAGTGGGGAGAATTGTTAGCCTACAGTGCGGGATTTGCTAGCTCGATCTTGCTGTTTGCGTCAGTGTTGTTACACGAACTCGGCCATAGCTTAGTCGCACTATCTCAGGGCATTAAAGTCAACTCGATTACTTTATTTTTGTTCGGCGGAATTGCCGCGATCGATCGAGAATCGAAAACCCCCGCTCAAGCCTTCCAAGTGGCGATCGCCGGGCCGTCTGTCAGTTTCGGCCTCTTCGTCGTTTTAAGCTTACTGGCGTCGTTCCTACCGGACGGAAACGCCCCCGTCCGCGTGTTGACGGAAAACCTCGCGCAAATCAACCTCGTCTTGTGCGTGTTTAACCTGATACCGGGATTGCCCCTCGACGGCGGCCAAGTTCTCAAAGCGTTGGTATGGAAAATGACAGGCGATCGATTCAAAGCAGTACGAGCAGCAGCACGAACGGGATCGCTTCTCGGCGGAACAGCGATCGCCTTCGGACTGTTTCTCACCTTCACCGGATATAGCGGCGGCCTCTGGATTGCGTTACTCGGCTGGTTTGTCCTGCAAAACGCCAGCGCCTACGATCGCGTCACCGCCGTACAACAAGTTCTCGCCACCACCCCCATTTCGGAGGCCATGACTCGCCATTTCCGAGTCGTAGACGCTCACCTGACGATTCGAGAGTTTGCCGATCGCTATCTCCTCAGCGAACTGTACGACAGCCACGACGCCAAACACCAACCCTATTTTGCCGCGTCGGAAGGACGATATCGCGGCGCCGTGAAAGTGGACGACTTGCGATTTATCGATCGCCAAGAGTGGGAACGTCAAACCCTCACCGACATCGCCCATCCCCTCGAAGAACTCGTCACCGTGCGCGAAAACACCCCCCTCCTCAACGGAATTTCCGTGATGGAAAGCCACAAGCTGCGAGATTTAACGGTTCTGACACCCGCCGACGCTATTGCGGGAATTGTCGATCGCGGCGATATCGTACAAACCGTCGCCCAAAAACTGGGGATGAGCGTTCCCAAAGCCGAAATCGATCGCATCAAAACGGAAGGGAAATATCCCTCTGGGTTTCCCCTGCACAATATTGCATCCAATACGAACAGCGAATCTTGACACTCCCACGAATAGAATTCGTGGGATTCTTGGGTCTATGGGGAGCCAATGCTTAACCCCTCGCCAAACGTCTTGACCGTCTGCCCGACGGCTGCAAGTCCACGCTGCACGACCACCTGCGCGGCGGCTATATCCCTATCTGTGGTATGGCCGCACTCAGGACACTGATGAACGCGAACTGAAAGCTCTTTTTTTCCTGTATTCGTACCACAACTGGGACAAATTTGGCTGGTTCCCTTCGCGTCCACTTCCGCGTAGAAGACGCCGCGCTTCCAGCACACCCACTTCAGGATCCTCAAAAACTCACCGTGAGCTGCATCGAGAGTATGCTTTGAGAACATTCCTCTCGCCCAGGCTTTGAAGTTGAGCTTCTCAGCAAACACCATCCCTACACCGTCGCAGAGATGGTGAGCCAGTTTGTAGAAGAAATCCTGACGACAGTTGCGGATGTATTCGTGAAGTTTGGCAACCCTATAGTGAGCCTTGCGCCAGTTATTCGACCCTTTAACCTTGTGAGACGCTCTCTGTTGCAGCGATCGCAGCTTGCTCTGGAGGTCTACAAAGAATCGGGGTCTTGGCACTAACTCACCGGTGGAGGTGGCCAAATAGTTGCTCAATCCTACGTCAATTCCTAACGCTTCCCCGTGGGGTGTGATGTCGGGAACTTCAATATCGCACTGAAGCGTTAGCATCACGTACCACCCGGAAGCACGTTTGACCACTTGGGCTTGTTTGACGACGAAGCCTTCGGGAATCGCTCGTGAGAGCCGCATCTTCACCCATCCCACTCCAGGGAGCTTGACGCGATTTCCTCGAACGGGGTCTTTTCCCAACTGTGGGAACAACAGGGAGCGCAATCTCCCCGGTTTCTTGAATCTGGGGAATCCGTGTCCTCTCTCCCACATTGAGACAAAG
>NZ_JAQNCQ010000122.1:0-9468 GCF_028368005.1 Geitlerinema sp. CS-897
AACGCCAGTTCCGACTTCTACGCCAACGCCAGTTCCGACTTCTACGCCAACGCCAGTTCCGACTTCTACGCCAACGCCAGTTCCGACTTCTACGCCGACGCCAGTTCCGACTTCTACGCCGATTCCGACGCCCACGCCCACACCCGTTCCCGATCGCTGGCGCATCGGAGCGATCGCGGCTGAATTTCCCGCCGACTTACCCGATCGCCCAGAAAATCCCGCCAGACTCAGTAACTCGTCTCGTCAAACCCTCGATCGCGCGATCGTTCCACCGGACTTAAACCACGGCGATCGCTTCCGAGTGCGTCTCATCGTCGAAACCAACGGACGAGCGGAAGTCGTCGGGGTTTGGAAACAACCCGGTAACGTGGCGATGGGCGATGGATACCGTCGTTTCCTACAAGCCGTCATCGACGACTGGCAATTTCAGCCTGCCAACAATCTCGTTAACGGCAACCCCTCCCCCGTCGTCTCTAACCTCGATCTCACGCTGTCGATCGAGAAATTTTGAAAAAATCTTTGCCAGCAAGAAAAAGTATGTTATTCTAGTTCAGGTGCGCGATAGCGCGGGCGTAGTTTAGTGGTAAAACCTCAGCCTTCCAAGCTGATGATGCGGGTTCGATTCCCGCCGCCCGCTTTAAAAAAATGCTTTTGTGAAATTCCAACCTTGAGAGATTAAGGTTAAAACAAAAGCGTAACAACCCACTCAACAAAGCGGAGCGATCGCGCCGATGTCACCTCGGAAAATTCCCATCGGCCAAGAGACTGCCCTGAAATTTCTCCATGCGGCGATCGACTGCGATCGCATCGCACCAGCCTACTTATTCGCCGGACCAGAGGGGATCGGGCGAGCGATCGCGGCGCGGTATTTTGCCGGACTGCTCCTCGGCGGACACCGCGACAACCTCGACAACCATCCGGATTTTCTGTGGGTAGAACCGACGTATCTCCACAATCAGAAGCTGCTGACGCCCGCCGAAGCTGAAGAAAAAGGCTTAAAACGCAAAGCGCCCCCGCAAATTCGCCTCGAACAGATTCGCGAAATCGGAACCTTTCTCAGTCGTCCGCCCTTAGAAGCTTCGCGGAAAGTCATAATCCTCGATCGCGCCGAAACGATGGCAGAACCTGCCGCCAACGGACTGCTGAAAACCCTCGAAGAACCGGGACGCGCCACGTTAATCCTCATTGCACCTTCAGCGGAATCTCTCTTATCGACTCTCGTTTCTCGCTGTCAGCGGATACCGTTCTATCGCCTGCCTCCCAAACACATGGAACAGGTCTTACGAGAAACCGGACACGAAGAGATTTTAAGCTACCGAGCCATTTTAGCCGTCGCGCAAGGCAGTCCTGGGGCAGCGATCGAATCCTGGCAACGACTGCAAACCATTCCCCCGGAAATTCTACAACGGGCGCGTCATCTCCCGCGAACCCTGCGAGACGCCCTCGACTTCGCCAAAGCGATCGCCTCTACTCTCGACACCACCGAACAACTCTGGCTTCTCGACTATCTCCAACAAAGCTACTGGCACGATTACTGTGACGAGGGCGGAACGCTACCACCGCTGCAAAAACTCGAAGCCGCGCGAAGTTACCTCCGCAGTTACGTCCAACCCCGTCTCGTCTGGGAAGTTACCCTGATGGAATTGGCGTATAGTTACCCGCGACAATCGGTTTGAGAAAAACGAGGCAAACGCAGAGACTTGCCCCGACGGAACGATTTCTATTCCGCCTTTTCCTGCTGCCATTGCTGCAACGCCAAACGGTGAACCTCTTGCCAACTCAACTTCTGTTTCCGGGCAACTTTGGCAACGTCTTCGTATTCCGGTTGAACGTTGATGACGTTTCCTTTGGCATCGCGGGCGATTTTCACGCGAACTTCGCTGTCAAAGAGGGTTATCGATCGAAACTCTCGCGAGAGGATCGATCGCTCTTGGAAACTGTGACGAATGCCCAAGGTTGTCGTTTCTCGGAACAACACCGCCTCGCAGTCGGTTTGTTTGTCGGGAGAACAAATCACCGTCAGCAACACGCCGGGACGATTTTTCTTCATTCCCACCGGCTGCGTGAAAACATCTAACGCCCCAATATCGAAGAGTTTGTCGAACACGTAGCCGATCGCTTGGGGGCTGATATCGTCGAGTTGAGTTTCCAACACGCAGACGCGATCGCTCGCCGACGGTTGCGTATCTTCTCCAATCCACAATCGCAAAACGTTCGGAATCGGAAACTCTCGGGAACCTGCCCCCAACCCCGTCTGTTGCAACGTCATCGCCGGAGGAACGCCGAACGACTCCACTAACGTAACCGTTAACGCTGCCCCCGTGGGGGTGACGAGTTCGCGATCGATCCCGTTTCCATACACCGGAACCTGGCGCATTTCCCAGAGTTTCAACACCGCCGGGGCAGGAACCGGAATCCGTCCGTGAGCGGCTTTCACCGTTCCGCCTCCCGTGGGTAACGGCGAACAGTAGAGGCGATCGATTTCCAACCAATCCAACCCGAGACAGGTTCCGACAATATCGACGATGGCATCGGTAGCCCCGACTTCGTGAAAGTGGACGCGATCGAGAGAAACCCCGTGAACCGCCCCCTCAGCCGCCGCCAACCGGCGAAACACGGCTAAACTCCATTTCCGGGCGCGATCGGGAATGTCCGCCGATTGCAACATTTCCTCAATTTCCGGTAAATAGCGATTTCCCTCAGAATGGTGGTGATGGTGATGTTTCTCAGCGTCGAACGTGGGCGGTTCTTCCGTCATATCGCGCAGGTCCACGTAGGCTTTCATCGCCGAGATGCCGTTACGACGAACCCGTTCGACGCGCAAACTGTAATCTTCTCCCACCCCCAAACGGTTCAAGTGTTCGGTGAGGTAGTCCACGGGAACCCCCGCATCCACCAAGGCTCCCAAACACATATCCCCAGCGATACCCGTGGGGCAATCGAAATATGCAATCTTACTCATTTAATATCCGCAGGCGCACCGTCCAAATGAGATTATAGGTGTGTTTTGCCCAGGGGATTTCGTTTGAAGCGTCCCCAACCGCAACCTGATAAAAAACAGAACTTATGGCCGAGCTTTACGAAATTCATCCGGAGACGCCGCAGGTGCGTCGAATAGAGCAGATCGGGGATGCCCTATCCGACGGGGCGGTGATGTTGTACCCCACCGATACGGTATACGCCATCGGTTGCGACATCAACGCCAAATCTGCCGTCAAGCGAGTTCGCCAAATCAAGCAACTCGCCAACGACAAGCCGCTGACCTTTCTCTGTCCCTCGTTGTCGAACATTGCCAGTTATGCCAGGGTCTCCGATCCGGCTTATCGGATTATGAAGCGTCTGATACCAGGACCGTTTACCTTTCTCTTACCCGCGACGAAACTCGTCCCGCGTTTGGTGATGGATCCCAAACGTAAAACCACGGGGATTCGCGTACCCGATCGCCCCGTGTGTTTGTCGCTTCTCGAAGCCTTGGGACATCCGATTATTTCCACGTCGGCGTATTTGCCCAGCCAGGACGATAACACGCCGATTCCGACGGTGAAGGTGGGACGAACTCTCGATAAGGCGGAACTGTTCGATCGCTGGGACAAGTTAATCGATGTCATCGTAGATGATGGATTGGAACCGGGTTACGACTTTTCGACGATTCTCGATTTGACGGACGACAACCATCCTCAAATCGTGCGGAAAGGCTTGAATTGGGAAGCGGCAGAGGCGTGGATTTGAGTTTCGACTGTGCCAGTTGACTGTGCCAGTTGGGACGGTGGCGTGAATAGCGGCGATCGATCGGTAAACCGTCCACCGTTAGCAGCCGCGAGTCAGACAGCGAGATGGTTCGATCGAACCCTGACGGGGTAATCGATCGCGAGTTTGGACGCCGATCGTCAGGCAGTGAATTCGGATAGGGCGATCGCGGAATTGGTTCGAGACGAGCGAACAGGTTCGGATAGTGGCATTTTCGCGCCCTGAGTGCAGTTTTCGCGCTCCTAAAGTTGAGATGTAGACGGAAAGGCACTGCACTGCCACCGCTACATCTCTTCTTCAGACCAAGTGCGCTACCTTCAGGCAAGATCGTGAACATTAAACTCGCAACTTCCTTCAACCAGGGCATTGACGATAACTTGAAAACGGGACGTTCCGCCCCGCCTCCATCCCCAGCTACTGCTGCCGAACCGCCCGCCGATCCCTTTTCCGATACGGTGTTCCGCCACTTGCAAGCGGAGTTAGACACCACCTCCGGCAGTGGCAAACAAGTGGCCCGACGTATCGCCCGCGAAGTCGAACGCATCTGTGACAAGAGCGATCGCATCCAGCGTTCGGGGGACGTGGAAAAGTGGAAACTCAACCTCGCCCACCATCGCCTAACCAAAATCTCCTCTTACTATAAACTCGGCTCGAAACAGGGTCGTGTGGAACTCCACAGCAACCTTAGCGTGATGGTGTACCGCCACATTGCCCCGACGAAAGCGAAACTCGGGTTTCAAGGTCGATACAACCTCATCGAAGACTTTCTGCAAGGGTTTTATATCGAAGTCCTGCGGGCGTTTCGTCGCGAACACGACGTACCGGAAGATTACACCCCTCGGACTCGCGTGGAGTTGGCGGAATACATGGCGTTTACAGAACAATACGCCAAACGCCGCATTTCTCTTCCGGGTCATAATTCCCAGCAACTCGTGATTTTGAGAGCGCAAGGATTTGCCAAAGGTCAACCCCCGGAAACCTCGATCGATATGGAACTGGCGGTAGAGTCTGGAAAAACCGAAGAGGAGGAAAGTCACAGCCGTTCTGCGGCTGCCCGTCAAGTTCGCGAACAGATGGTTTCTGAAACCG
Source organism: Geitlerinema sp. CS-897 (assembly GCF_028368005.1). Lineage (NCBI taxonomy): Bacteria > Bacillati > Cyanobacteriota > Cyanophyceae > Geitlerinematales > Geitlerinemataceae > Geitlerinema > Geitlerinema sp. CS-897. The sequence goes on from NZ_JAQNCQ010000122.1 coordinate 4,837, forward strand.
TCGATCCCTCGGAAGCGGTGATGCGCGATCGCGTGATTCGCTCTCTCATCAACTATTTGAAAGAGCAAGGTCAATCCGACTGCATCGATTATTTAGTCTTGAAGTTACAAGATTTGTCGGCTCACGAAATCGACGAAATTTTAGGACTGTCTTCTCGAGAACGGGATTATCTGCAACAACGGTTTAAGTACCATGTAGAAAAGTTTTCTCGAGCGGGAAATTGGAAATTGGTGCATCAGTGGCTGGGAGCAGATCTCGATCGCAATTTGGGGATGTCTCCGGCTCAGTGGAAAGAGTTTTTGGAAAAACTCAGCCCCCAGCAACGGAAACTCATCGCCCTCAAGCAATCCGGCGTCAGCGACAGCGAGATTTCTTCTCAGCTCAAATGCACGCCCAAACAGGCTCAGAAACGCTGGTCGAAATTACTGGATTTGGCTTGGCAACATCGCAATGGTTAATTTTTCGGGGAAGACGCGATCGAAATGGAAAGTCTTCCCCTTTTTATGTTTTTGGGTTGCTGTTATAAAAAATTGCCACACTCTAAACAATTTGAAAATCACAGATTTGTTGGTCAAGCAACTCGGTTTTTAAGTAAATTCGGTTATTTCTGTGGGAAGGTCGAAGGGAAAAACCGGGTCTCTGCGTAAATTTTAACGGAGGATATGGAGAATTGACTATAGAATGAAATTTTTAAAAAACTCTAGATTTTGCCAGATCCCCGGCATCTTCAAGATGCCGGGGATCTTAAGTAAAACAGATATCTTATAGAGTTTTTTGTTGGCAAAAATATTAATCGATCGGCTCAATAGATAAAAAATAAAAAAAGATATATTATAATAAAAATAAAAAGCCATGACGATCGATGCCGAAAATCCCAAAAACGATCGAGAAGCAATCTTGAAAGAGATTCGCGACTTAAAACAAGAAGTCGAACAGTTCAACCAAAAATTTGAGAATTACCAAAAAGCCATTCAATGGGTGGTTCAGTTAGCCTTCAGCCTCATCGCGGCGGCCACCGTCACCGTTATCGTGTCGAGCGTCATCACCAAGTGACGCACCCCATATCCCCCCAATTCCCGCTTGAGATTTATCAAAAATTTTGGGTCTAAAATCCCGTCCTAGAAGGACGGCTTTACAGTAGAATCAAGTTGGTCACTGACCCACCCGAGACGCAGACGTAACAGACAGCCCTTACGTGACGAAATCTGGTTAAACCCAGTGGCGCAGAAAGCTCGGTAGACCGGGAAAAGAGGATAGGGCAATGGCAGTCCACCCCTTGAATCAACAAAGTGCATAAGATTCTCCTTTGGGAATTCGACACATACGGCGGTGGGACACACCGTTACCGCCTGTGGAGCGAACGTAAGACTCGAAAGGCATTGCGCCCTGGAAAGCTGTTGCGAAAAACCCGCGAGGGACAGAAGCAGGAACCCAAATCGTGAGGTTTGGGAATCACCGTCCTTCCTTCGGCGGTGAGGATGTCAAACTGATTCGTAAGCAACAGTACTCATCTCATATCGATCTCATGGCAGAAGACGCAAACCAAGAGAAGAAGAAGCCAGCCGCCGCCAAAGGCGGGAAAGCCAAAAAAGAGAAACCCCCCGCCGTCGAAGACAAACCCTTCGCCGACTTCATGCACCAGGATTACCTGCCTGCCTTGAAAGCGGAACTGGAAAACCAGGGAATCGACGATCTCGAACTCAAATTTGAAAAACATCGAGTTCGTCCCATCAGCCCTTCCGAAGAGTGTTGGCAAGTCATCGGCACCTGGCAAGGGGGCAAACGCCGTTTTGTCGTCTACTTCCCCAAAGCCGACATCAAAGGACCTCGCGCCTTCTCCTGTTCGGCGGACGGCACCCAACCGAGTACGATCGAACCCTTCCTGATGGACGAACGCAGAATCAACTTACAACTGCTGGTTTTCGGCGTCGTGCAACGGTTGAACGCCCAGAAGTGGCTGGCCCGAAACTAGATTCAGTCACCAGCCTTTTACAGTGAACAGTGAACAGTGAACAGTGGAGACAGTTGACAGTTTATTCCTTGTCCCCTTGTCTCCCCTGCTCCCCCTCTCCCCCTCTTCACTTACAATAAATCCTGTGGTTTTGTCCCAGGACGAGAATGTCAACGCTTTCCGAATCTCCTTTTTCCCCGGCAGAACTCTCTGCTGAAGGTATCAAACCCGAAGAATACGAGGAAATCGTCAAGCGGTTAGGCCGCCATCCCAACAAAGCCGAATTGGGAATGTTCGGCGTGATGTGGTCGGAACACTGCTGTTATAAGAATTCCCGACCTCTCCTCAAACAGTTTCCCACCACCGGCGATCGCATCCTCGTCGGACCTGGGGAAAATGCCGGAGTGGTCGATTTTGGGGACGGATTGCAACTGGCGTTTAAAATCGAATCCCACAACCACCCCTCGGCTGTCGAACCGTTTCAAGGGGCAGCCACGGGCGTAGGCGGGATTTTGCGGGATATCTTCACGATGGGGGCGCGTCCCGTGGCGGTGTTGAACTCCCTGCGCTTCGGTTCCCTGGATAACCCTCGCACGCGACGCATTTTCGCGGGTGTCGTCGAAGGTATCTCTCATTACGGGAATTCCTTCGGCGTTCCCACTGTCGGCGGTGAAGTCTATTTCGATAAGGCTTACACGGGAAATCCCCTCGTTAACGCGATGGCGATCGGCATTATGGAAACTGAGGCGATCGTTAAATCTGGGGCGTCGGGTATCGGAAATCCGGTGCTGTACGTGGGATCGACCACCGGACGAGATGGTATGGGCGGCGCGAGTTTTGCCAGTGCCGAACTCAGCGACGATTCGATCGACGATCGCCCTGCGGTACAAGTGGGCGACCCGTTTTTAGAAAAAGCGCTCGTCGAAGCCTGTCTCGAAGCCTTCAAAACCGGCGCAGTGGTGGCCGCCCAGGATATGGGGGCGGCAGGTATCACCTGTTCGACTTCAGAAATGGCCGCCAACGGCGGCGTCGGGATCGATTTAGACCTCGATAAAATCCCGGTGCGCGAAACGGGGATGGTGCCTTACGAATATCTGCTCTCAGAATCCCAGGAACGGATGCTGTTCGTGGCGCAGAAGGGACGCGAACAGGAACTCATCGACATTTTCAAAAAATGGGAACTGCACGCCGTCGTCGCGGGAGAAGTCATCGAAGATCCCATCGTCCGCATTCGCTACCAAGGTGCGATCGCCGCTGAAATCCCCGCCACTGCCCTGGCAGACAACACCCCCATTTACGAACGGGAAATCCTCTCCGAACCGCCGGAATACGCCCAAATCGCTTGGCATTGGACGATCGATCGCCTACCCTATTGCCAGGAAAAAGGCATCGACATCGGCGGCGAACTCAAAACCTGGAACGACGTGCTGTTACAACTCCTCGATACCCCGAGTATCGCCTCGAAACAGTGGGTGTATCGACAATACGACCACCAGGTACAAAACAACACGGTCATCGTTCCCGGTGGGGCAGATGCGGCGGTGGTGCGGTTGCGCCCCCAAGAACCCCAGGCGGGAAGCGACAACGCGAACAAAACTTGGAATCGCGGCGTTGCGGCAACGGTCGATTGTAACTCTCGGTACGTCTATCTCGACCCCTACGAAGGCGCGAAATACGTCGTGGCAGAAGCTGCCCGCAACCTCAGTTGTGTCGGTGCCGAACCCATCGCTGTGACGGACAACCTCAATTTCGGCAGTCCCGAGAAACCGATTGGATATTGGCAACTGGCTTCGGCGTGTAAAGGGTTAGCCGAAGCCTGCGAAAGCTTCGGAACGCCAGTGACGGGGGGCAATGTTTCTCTGTACAACGAAACCTTGGACGCCGACGGCAACCCGACGCCGATTTACCCGACGCCTGTTGTGGGAATGGTGGGGTTAATTGAGGATGTAACCCGAGTTTGCGGTCAGGGTTGGCGCAATGAAGGGGATTCGATTTATGTGTTGGGGCTGAAAACCGACTGCGATCGCTCTGAGTTGGCTGCCCCCACCCTCGCCGCGTCGGAATATCTGGCTGTGGTTCACGAGACGGTTGCTGGAAAACCCCCTCGCTTGGACGAAGAGTTGGAACGAGTGATTCAAGCCACCTGTCGCTACGGTATCCGTCAGGGTTGGCTGAATTCCGCCCACGATTGCGCTGAAGGCGGTTTGGCGGTGGCGGTGGCGGAATCCTGCTTGGGCGGACAACTCGGGGCGAAGCTGTTGCTTCCGGTTCCGACGGCGTATCGTTGGGACGAGGTGCTGTTTGGGGAAGGCGGGGCGCGTATTGTCGTCTCGGTGTCGCCGGAAAATGTGGCGGTTTGGGAAACCTATTTGGCGGAAACCCTGGGTGACTACTGGCAAAAACTCGGAACGGTGTCTGGAAACGCTTTGGAAGTGGTGTCTGGGGAATCGACGGTGTTGGAGGTTACGTTAGCGGCGATGGCGGAACGCTACGAGGGCGCGATCGAACGTCGTTTGGGTTAGTCGTTCACCACACCAGACACAGAGAACACAGAGCCGCCTGTAGGGTGCGTGACTTGAAAAATCGGGTGTCGAACCTGAGACCGATCGCCCGTCACGCACCGACAATGTGCGCCGCCTGTAGGGTGCGTGACTTGAAAAATCGGGTGTCGAACCTGAGAC
>NZ_JAQNCQ010000123.1:0-7488 GCF_028368005.1 Geitlerinema sp. CS-897
CGCGATCGCTAACTCCCTTACCGACAAAGTCTTTCAACCGGCCAGGACTGCGACGACCCAGTCGCCGGAATCACCGCCACTAACGTAACCGAACCATCTGGGTTTTTCCGCCATCCTCGAGCTTCGACGAGAGGCTCGTCTGGCGATCGCCCCTCGAAACGGTCGGTTGTGTTCTCCCGAACGTCCCGCGTCGGAGAGGGATCGACGATCTGAAAATCGCTCCATAGCGGTTGACTCGACAACGCTTGCCAGGGATCGGGGGGTAAACCGCCGCGTCCGGTGACGACGAACTCGCTCCCGGCGTTTAACGCCATGCAGCGATCGACCACCAATCCCGCCACATCGATCGGTGCGATCGGTAACGTCTCGAGTCCCTGACGGGGTTTGATATCCGGCGTTTCGATTTCTACGATACCGCTGAAGGCTGCACCCGAGTCGGAACTGGCGGTAATATCGCTCTCGGGCGTGAGGCGATCGCGCAGGTTCGGCCCGAAAATTCCCCGAGCGGCGATCGACACCCGGCCGCCGAATCCCTGCTGTGCCGTTGCTGTAATATCGCTGTTTTCCAACGCCACTAGGGTTTCTGCCTCAATAAAAATATTACCGCCGGTGGCTTCTTCGAGAGCGTTGGTGGAAATGCGACTGCCCCCTCGCAACTGCAAATCCCGAACCTCTAGATTGATGTTGCCCAATCCCCCGCGACTGTCTGCCCGGAACCGTCCGCCGTCGTCCAACACGACGCGATCGGCCTGAATCGAGAGACTGCCTGCCGATCCCGTTTCGATACTGTCTACCGCCACCTCCGCGCGATCGCCGACCCGCAACACCGAAGTTTCGATGTCCAAATTTCCCGCCGATCCCGCCCCCTCCGAGGCGCTGAAAATTCCGCTCGGAAATTGCGTTCCCGAAGCGTCTCGGGCGAAATCTCCCCGCCCTAACTCGACTAACGGCGTCGTTCCGCTCAAATCGATTTCCTCAGACACCCGTACCCAAACGTCGCCGCCGTTTCCTCCGCCGAAGGTTCCCGCACTGAGTTGTCCGCCGTCGCGCACCGTCAACCGAGGTGTTTCGACGATTAAATCGGCACCGGGAGCGTCTCCGGTCGTGTTTGTCAGCAGTCCTGAAGGCAAGTTTTCGCTGTCTCGTCCGATAATTTCGATCGCTTCAGTTGTCCGAACGGTGAGGGTTCCCGCCGGACTGGTCGGGGCGTCGCTGCGGGTTAACGTGGAAATCACGCCCCCGTCCACCAAGCGCAACCGAGCCGTTTCGATCGTAATCTCACCGCCGCGTCCGGTCGCTTCCAGCCCCGCAGCAGTACTCAAAAGGCTTTTAAAGACCCGACCGGGTAAATCTTCCGTGATACTGCGTCCGAGTCCTCGCACTTCTACCAGTTCCCGCGATCGCACGTCGATACTCCCGGCGTTGCCATCTCCCCACGTGATGGCGAGAATTTGCGCGCCGTCTGCGACTAACAGGCGATCGACCTCGAAGATCGTCCGTCCGCCGCGACCGGTGGCCGTCTCGAAACTGGTTCCCGACCAAAAGCTATTGCGCGTCTCTACCTCAGACGCCCGAACTGTTAAGGTTCCTGCGTTTCCCGACCCAAAGGTATCCGCTCCTAAAATCGAGGAATCGACCACGACCAAGCGATCGGTTTCAACGAGGATATCGCCGCCGTCGCCGCTGGCCTGGGGACTGACGGCGGCGAAGAACCCACTCGAAAAGAGTCGATCGCTCGAGAGTCCCCGAACGTCGATGAGTTCTGTGGTGCGTAAAACGATTCCCCGTCCCGGTGCATCTCCCAAGGTGTCGGACAATAGCGTCGAACCGGATTCGAGAAACAGGCGGCGTCCGAGAACGAGAAGTTCGCCCCCCCCGTTTCCGCTGACATCGACGGAGGTGGAGTCGCTCAGGCGCACGTCACCGTAAACGGTATTTGGGTCGAGGGTCGTGGCGTCGAAAGTCCACCGACCTGCTGTAACGGCGGATAGGACGATGCGGCCGTTGGGGGCGGTGAGGTTAGCCCCGTTGAGGGTAAGGGTCGGACTGACGAAAACGAGACTGTTTCCGGGGGCGACGGCGAACCCGTCGGGACGGTTATCTCGGGCGGTGGCGAGGTTTTCGTCGAAAAATAGGTTGTGTCCGGTTCCGGCGATCGCGATGTTTCCTGAATTCGGCCCGAGTTGTACGCCGGTGGGAACGCTGACGGTGAGGAGGGGGGACGCTGTTTCGGGTTGGGCGAGAAATTCCGTTCCGTCGGCGAACGACAAGCGATCGCCCGTGGTGCCGAAAAACGATCCGCCGAGGTCGAGTCGCGCGTTGGCACCGATGGAAATGCCGTTGGGATTGAGGAGGTACAGGTTGGCGGTTCCGTTGGCGCGAATCGTTCCGTGGATTTGGGACGGGTGGCGTCCGGTGACGCGGGTGATGATATGTTCGATCGTGAGGGCGTTGTCGAAGTAGGCGGTGCTGTTGTCGGGAACGTCGAAGCGATCGAAGCTGTGGAAGAGGTTACGTCCCGCTCGGGTTCCACCCGTGATGCGTTGGGTACGTCCGTCCGTTTCGATGGCGGTGGGGGTGGGTAAGGTGGCATCGGGAACGAGTTGTGCCAGAGTCGGAGGCGAGATGGAGAACGCGAGAACGCTCGAAATGGCAAGGCTGAGGCGACAGTACATCGAAAAACCTCCTTTGACACTGGAGATACGTTGATGGTATCGCTATCTGGAACCCTTTTGAAAGTGGGTGAAGCGCCGGTGCGATCGCCTCGTTTGGATTTTTGTCCTTGACAAACCCCCCTGGCGACGCGACGTGCCATATCCTAGGTTTGAGGGCGGTGCGATAAATGGAGGTGTCCCGATGTCCGAACAGTTGAATTTCAGTGATATCGAACGCAACGCGACCCCACAATCGATCGAGCGGGGGAGAGAATATTACGAATGGGGTCAAGTCCAATCGATCTCGCGACGGGGAAGCCTCCTCCAAGCCTGTGTTATGGGCGAAAGCCAGCCGTATTACGACACGTTTTTGGACGTGGAGAGTTGCTCGGCGGAGTGTTCTTGTCCTTACGATTGGGGGGGATGGTGCAAGCATATCGTCGCCGTAGCCTTGACGTATCTCCACGATGCCGAACAGATCGAAGAACGCTTTAGCTTAGGCGATTTACTCGGAGCGTTGGAAGAGTTTCAAGAAGTCGCTCTGATCGAGCATCTCGTCGATCTCCATCCGTTTCTCATCGAAGATATCGAAGCCTACGTTCGCGACAACGCATCGCTAGAAGAACGAATTCCCCCACTTCCGCCGCCGCCGCCAGTCGTTGACGTAAAACCGTTTCGACAACAACTCGATCGCACCATCACTCGGGGAATCGATCGGTTTGAAAGTGGGGAATGCGATTACGACAATCCCGTCGAAGAGGAAGTTTTCGACCTGTTCGATCCCGTCCGACTCTATCTCGATCGCGGATCGGGTCACGATGCGATCGCGATTTTAGAAGCGGTAACTGAAGTCTATCTCGATCGATGGGACGACCTCGACAATTACGGACTGGACTTACTCGAATTTCGTGAAGAACTCGATCGCCTGTGGGCGGAAGCCCTTTTGAGTACGGATCTCGATGCGCCGCAAAAAGTCGATTTGGAAGTCGTTATAGAAGCCGACGACGATCGCTGTCCTGATTGGTTTCCGCTGCGCCGTTTAGCGTTCGATCGAGGGTGGGACGACGAGACGCTCCAACAGGTGTTAACCGGACAGTCTCCCACTGAGTTTACCGAACCTCTAGAGTTGGTGGAAATTCGTTTGAAACTTCTCGAACGTCAGGAACGATTTGAGGAATATCTCAATTTATCTCGGTTTACGGAACAGATCGACTTATATTTGGAAATGTTAATTCAATGCGAGCGTATTGAGGACGCGATCGCGCAACTCGACTCAATTAAAACGAAAGAGGAAGCTTACAGAATTTCAAAGCGATTTGCAGAAAAAGATCGACTCGACGTTGCATTAAATTTAGCCGTAAAAGGTTTAGATCTCGATACCAGATCTGCATTGCTTTACGGCTCCAATGCGATAAATTATACAGCGAAGAAAACTCAGTACGATCTGGCAATGTGGACGAGCGAAATCGCCGAACGCTTACAGAATTTTGATATAGTTTTATCTGCAAAATTTGAAGCGTTCAAAGCAATAGCAACTTATGAAGATTATCTAAAAATTCAAGAAATTGCTGGCGAAACCTGGGATGTCTTAAAAGAAGACTTATTGCAGTCGTTGAAGAAATATTCGGGATGGAATGCTTTATCCGCTCGCGTGCAAATTTATTTGTACGAACAAATGTTTGACGAAGCGATCGCTCTCGTTAACGATCTCTACTATCCCGATCGAGATTTAATTCGACAAGTGATGGATGCGGTATTGTCAGATCGCGCTGAATGGGTTTTAAACAACGCTCGCGATCGCGCTGAAGATATTCTCGATCGCGCTTTAGCCAAAGCATACCATCACGCGATCGATTGGTTAAAATATGTCAAACACGCTTACGAACAACTCGACAACTCTCAAGGGTGGCTGTCTTACCGCAACCGTTTAACTCAAGAACACGGTCGAAAATATAAGTTTATGGGATTGCTGAACGAAGCAGGTTTGTAACCACACAAGAGGGAACCCGGACGCTTCGAGATTTCGGATTTCTCATGTCTTCGATCGATGGAACGAATGGCTCGAAAAGCAGAAATACATATTTTTCTGCATAATGCAACACAAAACGGTCGCAAAGAGATAAAAATTTACATAAATGTAAAGTCCTGCAACAAAAACGTCAGCGATCGCGTGGGATTTGATAATAGGTATTCTCAGCGATTCGTTTTCCGAAATCGGGAAGATTCAGTGGTTCAGCACAACTGAACATCAAATTCCCAGTTTTTTATAAAAACTTCGGATTGCGATCGAGCGCGAACGGCGTTCGTGTTTCGATCGATCGGTCGTCTTTCGGTTCGTTTAACCTGTTTGGGATTGCTATGTTACAAAGCGTTTTATTTGCCCTGACACCCACGACGAGCGAGTGGAATATTAGCATCGCCATCGTCATGATCGTCTGCAACATCCTCGCCATCGCCATCGGAAAATACACCATCCAAAAACCTAGCGAAGGACCGGCAATGCCGTCTCCCGAACTGTTTGGCGGCTTCGGATTGCCCGCCGTCATCGCCACCACCAGCTTCGGTCACATTCTCGGAGTCGGTGCGATTTTGGGTTTACAGAGCGTCGGCGCACTCTAATTCTCGGTTCTTCTACTTTTGTCGCTTGACACGGCTTTATCACATTCAGTGCGATCGCCCGATCTCGTTAGAGATGCGATCGCACTTTTATCGTGTTTGAAATTTAGCGGCGATCGTCCGCGTCAAACAGACGATTCATCGATCGCCAACCCTTTCTCCGCCAACCACTCAGCATTGTACAACCGCGACTGGTAGCGCGAACCGCTGTCGCACAACACCGTCACGATCGTATGTCCGGGGCCGAGTTCCTTAGCCAACGCCACCGCCGCCCCGACGTTAATACCGACAGAACCCCCCATAAACAAACCGTCTTTTCGCAGCAGTTGGTAAATGACGCGAACCGCTTCCATATCGTCGATTTGCACGGCGTCGTCGATGGGCGCACCTTCCATATTCGCCGTAATGCGGCTGTTTCCGATGCCTTCCGTTACCGAACTGCCTTCGGTGTTGATTTCCCCAGTTTTCACGTAGCTGTACAGTCCGCTTCCCATCGGATCGGCGACGACGCATTTCACGTTGGGGTTTTTCTCCTTAAAGAACATCGCCGCCCCCGCATAAGTACCACCGGTTCCCGTCGCAGCTACCCAAGCGTCGATTTTACCGTCTGTCTGCGCCCAAATTTCCGGCCCTGTCGTTTCGTAGTGAGCGCGGCGGTTAGCTAAATTATCGAACTGGTTAGCCCAAATCGCGTTGTCCATTTCCTCCGCCAGTCGTCCCGACAGTTTCACGTAGTTGTTGGGATCGCGATAGGGAACCGCCGGAACGGGTCGAACTTCTGCCCCCAACGTCCGCAGCGTGTCCATTTTCTCCTGAGACTGGGTTTCTGGGATAATAATGAGGCATCGATAGCCTTTGGCGTTGCAAATGTGGGTCAAGCCGATCCCGGTATTGCCCGCCGTCCCTTCAACTACCGTGCCGCCGGGTTTCAACAACCCTTTTTCTTCGGCATCTTGAATAATATAGAGTGCCGCTCGGTCTTTGACCGAACCGCCTGGATTGAGAAATTCCGCTTTTCCTAAAATCTCACAGCCCGTTTCTTCGCTAAAGCTGTTGAGGCGAATCAGAGGTGTGTTACCGACTGTTCCGACAAAGCCGTTTGTGATATCCATGCGTCGATCCGTTGCGTGTGCGTCGATCGAGCAGTGCGAGAAACCGTTCTCGACTGCCCAAAGTTCGAGTTATCGTTCTTAAAAGATTGTATCGGGTTCGAGTGGGGGGCAAAACGGCGATCGCTCGGTCGCGAGATCCAGTATGTTAGGAAAACGAACCGATTGGTAATACCGTCGATGAAGCTCAAGCGATCGACTCAAGTTCTGATTCCCCTCGCCATCGTGCTGGCGGGAGGTCTTTGGTTGTACGATACCGTTATCGCGCCGCAGCAAGAAGAACGCCAAGCGCAACAGAAACGGGCGTTCGTTTTTGACGAAGAACGGGTGACGAGCATTGAAATCACCACGGCGGATTACGCGATCGCCCTGACGCCGCTAGCAGAACCCGTGGAACTGCGATCGCCCGATGGAGAGGAGTTTACCGTCGCCAACTGGGAGTTTACCCCGTTGAAAGACGGCGAACCCAACGGAGACGCTACCCCCGCCACCGATGCTTACGTGACGTTTTTACTGTCCGCTCTCGCCAACGCCGAAGCCGAGCGATCGATCTCTGTTCAAGCCGAAGACAAAGCCGAATACGGACTCGAAACACCTGTCGCCACTGTGAATTTCAGCCTCGAAAACGGCGAAACCCACCGTCTCCTCGTCGGAGAGCGGGATTTTACCGATAGTTTCGTCTATGCGATCGCCGATCCGACTGAAGACGCGACGGACTTTACGGTGTTGTTGTTACCGACGAATCTCGAAAACGCGATCGATCGCACCCTAGAAGACTGGAAAGCCGAACCGCCGCCGAATTCCAGCGAAGGTGAGGAAGGACAACTCGAACCGCCGCCGACTCCTGAAACCCCAGAGGGAGATTCGGAAGCGACACCGAATCCCGACGCCGCAGACGAACCCCCCGAGGGAGAAACTGCACCCGAACCCGAAGCGACAGAAACCGATACGGAACCCGAAGCCACCCCCGAACCAGAAACGCCGTAAAATCTAATCAGATATCCATTCTACGGGGGTTTCTCTGTCAGTTCGCGTCCACACCTCCAACAGAGCAGCTAACCATGAAACCTCTCGCCACCCTTCTCTCCAGCGTTCTGCTCCCCCTCTCC
>NZ_JAQNCQ010000124.1:0-11430 GCF_028368005.1 Geitlerinema sp. CS-897
AACACGCTCAGATGGGGTAAGATGGTGATGGCTCATTGGTTCGATCTTCAATTAGGTAATTATTCATGAAAGATCGAAGTATAGCCGATGAGCCTTTATTCGTAAACCCACCGGTGTTGCATTTCATTTTTGAATCGGCGCTGTAAAAAGCCTCATGACCTCTCCACTGCGGCCAAAGTGGCGAAGAGCTTGACGCCGAATTCGTCTTCAAATACGCCTTTTTTGTAATCGAGACTCCAGCGTTCTAACTCACAGGGATCGTTGGGATCGACGGGATACAGATATAAATCGAGCTGTTTGGCGTCCCGTTTGTATCGAGTGCGAACTTTCTCGATCGCGCCGATTTGACGGCGATCGAGGGCGATGGCCAACCGCATTAAGCCGCTTAGCTGTCGCACGAGCTGGCGATCGCGACTCGATAGGTTCGCGTAAGCATCGTGTTTCTTTTTCGGGGCGCTTTTACGGTGGTATCGCGCGAGATTGGCGATCAGTTCGATTTCGAGTTCGGTATATCCGAGGAGTTCGCCGTTGCGAATCAGATAGTACGAGTGTTTGTGGTGCGCCGAGTGACTGATATAAATTCCGCAGTTGTGCAAAATCGCCGCCGCCCACAGTAACTCCCGTTCGCTATCGCCCCAATCGTGGAGTTCTCCCTGAGTACTGTCGAACAAACTCAACGCGAAATCGGCGATGCGTTGGCTATATTCGAGATCGACGCGGTACTTTTTGGCAATTTTCAAGGTACTGCGTTCGCGCACGGAACTTTGATAGCACAGTTTGTCTTCGATCAAGCCCCGTTTGAGCATCCAATCGACGATAACCCCTTCACGCAACGCCCGTTCGCAGACGATGAGTTCTTCGGTTCCCAGCATCGACATAGCTTCTTGGAGAATCGCCGCCCCCGCGAGGATGATTTCGGCGCGGCGTTCGACCATTCCCGGAATGTCGAGACGTTCTTTGTAATCGCTTTTACGGAGTTTTTTGACCCACTTTTGCAGGTTTTTCAAACTCAGATGATAGCCGTTGAGAGGGGTCGGCGTCGAACCGAGTTCTTCGATCGCGTCCATCGTCGCCAGGGCTTCGATAGTTCCCGAGGTTCCCACGAGACGGGGCGTTTCGCCGGGTTTGAGACGAGCTTGCAATTCTTCGACGGGTCGCTCTAGCATTCCCCGCACGTACCCCTGTAGGGCAGTGTATTCAGCACTATCGATGGGGTCGGTGGTCACGAATTCCCCCGTCAGACGCACCGCACCGACTTTGGTACTGCTGAGGGTTCGCGGTTCCTGACCGTCCCCGAGGATCAGTTCGGTCGAACCGCCGCCGATATCGATGACGATGTGGGGTTGGCGATCGAGTTCCATTCCCGACAAAACACCCAGATAGATGCGCCGGGCTTCTTCTGGCCCCGAAATCAGATCGATCGACAGGTCGAGTTCGTCTTTGACCCGTTGGATGAAGGCGCGACCGTTGGGGGCTTCCCGCGTCGCACTGGTGGCGACGGCGACGATAGCTTCGACGTTGAGACTGGTGGCGATTTCTTTGCAGCGGCGTAAAGCCCCCAGAGAGCGTTCGATCGCATCGGCTTTGAGGTTTCCCGTTTTGGGATCGCGATCGCCCAAACGTACGGTTTCTTTTTCGCGGGTAATGATGGTAAATGCCGGAAGTTCGGGCTGAATGTTAACGACCACCATGTGAATGGAGTTCGTCCCGATATCGATCGCCGCGAGGACAGTATTCGACGGCATCGACGCACCGCGCGATCGAGCCATTCGGATATGATTTGTTTGTGTAATATCTACCATATTTGAGAAACCTCGAGCGATCGTGAAAGGGGACGTTCGGTTTTGTGAGGTTTGATGCCGATTCCCCTTGGCGGCAAACCGTTTCGATTTTATCGCGATCGCGTCGGGATCTACCTAATTCATCAAGCGAGTTTGCAACGGGAGAACGTCTTGACGGCATCGAATTGTTAGAGCTACAACAGCGGCATTAGTGGGGTTAAAGACGATACCGATCTCGCGATCGCCCGACTGTTGTGTGCGAAGTCCTCTCTGACTTCGAGCGACGCCAGTAGCGTTCTCCACCGAGGTAGGATTTCGCTGTCCGACAGCTCGAGCGATACTGAAGGGGTTTCTAGACCCTGCGTAAAACTGTCAAACACGCTATCCTCAACAGCGAGGTCGATCGCTGACTCGTTGTCGCAAGATTTTGTCAACAGACCCGTTACGCGGCTTCTCGCTTTCCTAGCTCAATCCGGTGTGCCACCATGTTCGACGCTGATGACATTACGGGAACTAAAATTCAAGGTCCTCAAGATTTGTTCGATATCCGAGGAACGCTGTTACAAAAAACCAATCCTTTACGAACCAAAATTTTGATTTTTTCCACCATTTATAGACGATTTGATTTTAGCGATCGTGATTGGTTGACGCTTAAAACTCAAGATCTCGATAGTTTGTTGCGTCATTTATTTGAAGCTTGCCCGACATTAAACGAACTCGAAGAACGACTCAATATTGCAGCTCGAGAACTTGAAGGAGCTGATGAAAACATCCGTTCGGTTCGGGTTTTAGTTCGCTGTTTCGCATCGTTTTACCAACCTAACCAACCTAGAGAAACATTCGACGCTCTCTCACCTTCCGAGTCTTCAGCAAACGCGTCTGCGACCTCATCTTCTAATTTCTCTTCAAATGTGGCTGAAGAAGTCGAAGAAGTCGAAGCAGAGAGGTCACTCGAGGAATCCTCCACACCGATCGAAGAGGAGGACGAAGAACCTGACGAAGAACACTCTTGCGTGTTGTGGGAAGACTCGTCGCTCGAACCGTCTGTGAATTTAGAAAACTCTTCTCCCGAAGCCGAAGCCGATCGCTCCTACTGGCGAGATTTTTCGCCCTCCCCTTCCCCGCGTCTGGCCGATCGCCTCCTGCAACATCTAGCGACCAACGATCGGGTTCGAGAACTGGTGCGCCTTCGTTCCCGCGATCTCACCGACACCATCGCTCAGGGAATCGCCGACTTAGAAGGTCAACTCGATGACGAACCTGCGTTCCTCGACGCTGAAGAACAAATTCACGTCAAACACGATGCGGTCAAATATCTCCTCGACGACCTGCGAGCCAATCTCGATCGCATGGGACGTATACTCGAGCGGCAAATTGCCGTTCACCTGTTGCACGTGACGCCCTCTCCCGCCGCCGATCCCGATTTAGCCTTTAAAGACCAAGCCCGTCGGGGTTCCCCCAAGGCGATCGCCGATTGGCTCGACCGACGTTTCAAGCATCAAGGGATTACCGTTTTAGCCACGCAAAAAGAACGCTGTCTGCACGTCTTTTTAGAACTCTCCGATATCTCCGATCCCGCAGAACTTTCAGCTACGATCCGACAAAATATCTTAGAATTAAACTTAACCACAGTCGATCGTATCGAAATTCACGGACGGAAACCAGGTCTAAATGCTGTTGAATGGACGAGAACTATTGAAATTTAATCATCGATCGAGCCTAAAACGCGTTTCGTTTTGAAACGATCGTGGAGTTTGTTAAGCTGTTTTGCAAAAGATTTTTTTATCTTTCACTATAGCAGTCCCAAATGGGTCGTCAAAACTTAAAACACCAGAAAAAATCTGATTCCCCGTTTCCCGTTCCCGATTCCCTTTTTGTCTCAATTTTGTTACACAACTGATTTAGGGTTGCTATACAATGGACGCGCGTGAAGTCTTAGACTGCTATAACACTGGAAAAACAGATTTTAAAAGCGTCAATTTATGCAACGCCAATCTTAGCTGCGCGGAGTTGATGGGAATTCATTTGAGCGGAGCGAACTTACAAGGCGTTAACTTTGCGTTTGCTTACCTCAGTCGCAGTAAATTCGATGGAGCAAACCTCATTCAAAGCAAACTAGCTGGAGCAAACCTCAAACAAGCCGATCTTCGTAACGCTCACCTGCGAGACGCCGATCTTCACGGAGCGATCTTACAACGGGCTGACTTGCGGCGAGCCGATCTCAGCCTCACCGTTCTCTTAGATGCGAATTTGTGTGGGGCGGATTTACGAAACGCCAACCTCAGTGGTGCCGATCTGCGCGGGGCTTGTTTGCGGGGGGCAAACCTGCGTTACGAGCGTCGAATGTACGATCCGGTTAACCTGCGCGGGGCGAACCTGCGTTATGCGGATTTGCGAGATATCGACCTGAGCTACGCTGATTTGACGCGGGCGGATTTAATGGGAGCGAACCTAGCGCGAACGAACCTGCGGGGTGTAAAACTCACCCAAGCGCGTCTGAAATGGACGAATCTGAGCTTTGCAACCCTGGTCAACGTAGAATTAAGCGAAGCGGACTTGCGGGGGGCGGATCTATCGAGCGCGACAATTTCGAGCGCCCGCCTCTCTCAAGCTAGACTTCAGAAAGCAAAACTGTCTCGGGCAAATTTATCCCGAACGGATTTGAGTCGCGCCGACTTGCGGGGGGCAGATTTACGGGAAGCGAACTTACTCGAAGCGAACCTCGTCAAAGCGAACTTGATGGAAGCTAAGCTCAACAACGCCAACCTCTTCGACGCCGATTTGAGTTTAGCGAAAACCCAAGGGGCAGACTTCACGGGAGCCACGCGCAACGACGAATAATCGAGACCTCCGATCGAATTCTGTTATTTTGAATAAAAAGGCGATCGAGTTGGAACGCCCGTTTCGACAAGATTTCCCCGTTCCGTTCGCGACGTTCTCGGCCATATCCTCAGCTATGCTGACACAACCGCAATCCGAACCCACTTGGAAAATTATCCTGCGTTTGCTGCGGTGGGACAAACCTGCCGGACGCCTGATTTTGATGCTTCCCGCACTCTGGGCGGTGGTTTTGGCAGCGCGGGGAACGCCTCCTATTCTCCTGATTGGCGTTATCGTCTTGGGAACGCTGGCCACCAGCGGCGCTGGATGTGTCGCCAACGACCTCTGGGATCGCGATATCGACCCGCAAGTCGAACGCACGAAAAGCCGTCCTCTGGCCTCTCGCGCCCTGTCCGTAAAGACGGGCATCGCGGTGGGAGTCTTGGCGCTACTCTGTGCGGCGGGGCTGGCGTGGTATCTCAATCCGTTTACCTTCGCCTTGTGCGTGGCCGCCGTTCCGGTCATTTTGCTGTATCCGGCGGCGAAACGGGTGTTTCCGGTGCCTCAGTTGGTGCTGTCCATCGCCTGGGGATTTGCGGTGTTGATTAGTTGGAGTGCGGTCACGGGGAATTTGCAACCGGCGACGTGGTGGTTGTGGGGGGCGACGGTATTGTGGACGCTGGGCTTCGATACGATTTACGCCATGTCCGATCGCGAGGACGATCGCAAGATTGGTATTAATTCGAGCGCCCTGTTTTTCGGGGATGCTGTGGTAGGGGCGATCGCTGTCTTTTTTGCGGGAACGGTCGCTTGTTTGGCCGCTGTCGGCGTCGCGATGGGTTTGGGATGGAGTTTCTGGGTAGCGTTAGCGTCGGCGTTTGGCGGTTGGACTTGGCAGGTGTGGCGGTTGCGACACGACGATTTACCCCGTTCGGCTTACGGGGAACTCTTCGGACAGAACGTCTGGATTGGGTTTCTGTTGCTGTTGGGGATGACGTTGGGCTGTTGGGTTTAGCGGTGGGGTGCGATCGATTACGCTTGTCCCGATCGCGTCATCCTAAGCCCAAGACGGTATAAATCGGGAACTTTATATCGCTGAACTCGACCGTCAATTTCTTCGTAGACTGACAGTAAACCGACTTCGCGGGCTAAATTCACTTGTTCTTCTAAATCCTGATCCTTCAATTCTCCGGCTTCGACGGGCGATCGACCGATCGATCTGAGGCGATCGGTTAACGGTTCGAGTTCCGTGAATTCTTCTTGAATTAACGCACTCAGCGCGGCTTCTGATACTTTGGGTAACGATTCGCTCAAAGCACGGGGACGAATGAGGGTTTTATGATTCGGTTCTTTGGACTGATTTTGAGATTCTTGGGTATATTCTCTAGTTTCCCATTCTTTGGCTTCTTGGAAAAGACGCAGTAAAAAACGAGGGCTGCGCTCTTCGTTAGCATCCGTTAAGCGATTCCAAACCCAGTTTTGAGTAAACGCTGACTTACCGCCTCGCATCCGTTCGCCAACCAAAAGATTCCAAACCTGTTTGACTTGTTCTTCTGACCAATAGTCGATATTTTCAAGAGAAGTGTTCGTGAAAATTGAGGTATATTCGAGCGTCGATCGCACGAGATTTTTAAATGTATTCGATCGCACGGCTTGTTTAATTGCAATTTTGAAAAAGTCAGTGCGGTTCGACCACGTCAGGACGATGGAACGTCCATAGAAATGGCTTTTATTTCCAAATTTTAATTGTCGCCAGATATCTTCTCGCAGCAAGATTTTAAACCGTAAATTTTGCAGGCTGTCACCAAATTCAATGACGAGAGAAAGTAAGGCTTCGATCGCCTGAGTTCGTCGTTTTCTGGCGGCGTCTCCATTGCCAAAGCTGGTGTCTAACCCATCAAACAACAGTAGAGTATTGTTACTCAGTTGACAATCGAGTTTTTGAAGCCAGTCTTGAGCCAACAATCCCAGGCGATCGAGGGATAGCAACTCGGAGACGTATTGAATGAAATCTAATTCACTAAAAACAGTTTCTTGTGGCAATTTATTGAGGCGATCTCCCAAAATACTTTGTCTGTTTTTCTTCAGAAAATTATTAAGGCTTGAATAACAAGAAATGCAAATTTCAAGCAGCCAGAAATCTCGCCAGCTTTTAGAGAGTTTTTGAAGGTCGCGATCGATTTCTTTAAATCCTTCTGGCGTAAGAATCCAAAACCGATCGTCTTTCAGGGGATTGGGAGACATCACTACAACGCGGGAGCGTCGATCGTCTTCTGTAATTCGACGAAAAATCGCTGTTTTCCCACTCCCTTTACGACCGCGAATTAACGGAATTTCAGGACGCAGGGCGCGGTTAATGATGTCAGTCGGGACGAACGTTTCTAAAAAATTTTGTTGATGTTCGGCCGTACCACTTGAAAAATTTAACTCTTCGAGAATTTGCGGTTTGAGCTGTGGTAAGTTCAATTGTTCCGATAGACGTGCGAGTTGTTGTTCGCTTCGGGTCGGTAAGAAAAATTCAATCCACTCGGCGATCGCTTCGTAATCCTTCCAAAGATCGCGATCTCCCGAAACGCCGTCGGAGGTGGCGATAACGTCGCGATAGGGAACGAAATGGGTAATTTCCGTTTCGTCGATCGCGGGAGCATCCGGCCGTTGTTCGGTAAGGCGATCGAGCCATTGGCTAATCCATTCGATCGCTCGGTGTTGATACCGTTCGACCACTTCCGGCGCTTTGCTGGCGGGAATGGGTGATACGACAAAACGCGGTTCGGGAGCCAAATTCCCAGTACGGCGGGTTCGCGAGGCGAGTAAGGCGCGAACGAGGGCTTCTGTACCCGTTTGGGCTTGAGGATGGGGAAAAAAAGTGACGATCGCCACGTCGGCGAGGTCGAACAATAACGGCGCGTTTAGCGGTGTAATTCCAGTTCGCGCGTCGAAGAGGACGATTTCGGGTTTGAACGACAAACTCGAACTGAGGCGATCGAGTAGTTCCCGTAAAGGGTTGCTGTCTTCACGATACCACGCCGCCGGATCGACGAAATTCAACAAGCGAGCGTAATTGGCATCGGGTTTTCCCGCCGGGAGACAATACAACTCGTCTAATTCCGACAGACGCAAAATTTGAGATTGCAGATCGGGATCTTCGCCGCGATCGAGCGCCACCAAAGACGGTAACACCCCCTGTCCCGGTTGAATTTCGGCTTCTCGTCCGAACAACGCCGCTAAACCCGGCGCTTCTAAATCGAGATCGACACAGAGAACGGTGCGACCCCGCCGCGCTAAAATTTGCGCGGTGTAGGCTAAAGCCGTCGATCGACCGACGCCCCCCCGCAACGAGTAAAACGTGGCAACGATGGGAGGTTCGAGATCGTCGTCGAGATCGGAGGGGAAGACGACGGTTTTGGGAATGTTTTGACCTCGCGCTAAGGCTTCGGGCCACAGGGGTAAATCCTCGAGATCGCTGTCCGTGGGCAGTTTACCCGCCCACTCTCGCTCTTCTGGCGTTAGTACGTCGAGCCATTCGATTTCCAGGGTTTCGAGTCCTTTTAAGGCAATTTGACGACGCTCGATATTGGAGCGATCGGCAAAGTTGGGAGAAATCACGACAATTCGCCAACCGGAAAACGGATCGGGTTGCACGCGAATCTCCTCGATCGCGCAATTGGCCGCCTCGAGATTGGCTTTAAGACGAGTTTTAATGTCATCTCGATTCATACCGTCGGAATCTTCTGCTGGATACCCATCTATCTCAAACCTTCGATCGCTGTGAGATTATTTCCTTCGCGAACCTTTTCGACGCATCTGGGTTTGGAGAAAGCTGCAAAGGCTTTTCGCGCCTTGTATCAAATCCTCTGTTTTTAATCCTAAATGTTGCGGGAGTTCGGTTTCATAGCGCAAACTCGTATCCCAAACATCAATATAAAACGTGCGATCGCCCCGAGAATCTCGCAAATCGTTTAACTGAAACCCACAAGCTCGCCATAAATTCCGAAGATTGTGTCCGGCTGAACCGTGGCTGGGAAAAGGCTTTCTCTGTTTTTGCAGTAACGCTTTGAGCGTACATTCAACAGCGTAGCCCGCTAAATAAACGCTGGCAACAGAGTACGGCCGCTTTTGTTGAAGGCGATCGGCATCGACAAGCCTTTCTCTTGCGACGTTTAACCAATCGTCGGAGGTATGGGGACTCATGGGAACGGGCGATCGAGTTGCCTTTGGATTCAGCCAAATTCAACCCTATTCGGACTCAATCGTTCAGATTGTCTATCTTAACCCAACTTCGCGCGGCTGTAGCTGTTCTAAACGCCCTCGCAATTTCCCCAAAAACAGATCGGCTTGCTCGAACCAAAATTCGGCGTTCCAATACACGAAACAACTGGTTTCGCACACCAACAACAATCGCTGAATTTCCTCGAGTTCTGAAGTCTCTAACTCCGACGGGTTTAACGCCGCCACCTGCTGGCTGAGTTCGTCGATTTCTCGTAAAATTCCCTGACGGCGATCGCCCTCGTTCCAACTTTGATGACCGCCAATCCACGATCCCCCTGTCGGTTTCAAACGAACTGGCGTAGCATTGTCCGGGGGATATTTCGTAATATACTCGCTGACTGTTGCCATCTCAATGTCGGGAAGTGCGGACACTTGATGCACTAAAGGAACGAAGGTATTTCGGAAATACTCGAACATCATCACGTTTCCGTTTTCACCGTCAGAAGTCGGAACGATTAACGGCGAGGTTAAAATTCCTTTTTCAGAAAACACGTGCGATCGATAGCGGATGTCGTTGAGACAACCATCTGCGTTATGGCCGCTTTGTTGGCGAATTCCCATTTCGGTATCTCGGACAACGCACAGTATCCGTTCGGTTTCGCCGTTGGCGGTAATTTCTAACTCATGAACGCGGTTTTCGAGTTCCGGTGTCGTCCATCCCTCGGGCATTTCTAAGGCGGAGGTGGGGAGAATTAGCCACTCGTAACCGCAGCGTTTGAGGGTTCGCACCAATTTTATCGCCTGTTGCGGCTCTCCAGTCATGCCCATTTCGGGCAGCCAAAAGCCTTTGACGCGCTTCAACGCCGCTTCACCGAACAAATTGGCAAAAATCTGTTTCCAAGCCAGGATTTGCGCTTCCCAATCCCGTTCGGGAGTGGCAGGAAAATAGCAATGACTGTAGGCGCTTCCAGCAAATTCGATCGCCTCGGGATAGTCTTCTAAGACGTGACGCCACAACTCGATAACGTTTCCGATGGGTTCGCCATCGACGTGCAGGTGGACGAAGGTTCCGTTATCCGACAAGTACGCCAGTTCTTCTAACAACACGCCGGAATAGTCCACCATCATTCGCGGGCGATATCCGTCTTGACTGAGTTGTTTGGCGTATCGAGCTGGATTTTTATAGGCTTGGGCAAACCATTGGGCGTTCCAGCCTTCTTCGGAATTGCGATCGCCGCTTAGCATTTTTTCGAGATTCCCCATTTGGCGGTTGTCGTACCAAATGGGCGGTTGGTGCATATGAAGCCAGGGAACGAAGTAAGCCATTGTTTTTTGATATTGCGTTTTTCTTAGGTTGAGGAACTTAAAAATATTAAGCTCTATCTCTCTAAAGTAACACTCGAATGGATTCGCCGCTGTAAAACTCCGTTTTTTTAAAGAAATCGACAGTTTTTTAGATCGAAAAATTAACACGAGTCGCGTTCGATCGCTGAGGTCGATCTAACAAAAGTTAAAACCGACATAATTTATTCCGAAAATCGATGAAGTTCTGTTAAGTTCGCCAATTCAAGTTTGAAATGCAACGGTCTCCGATCCCTGACTATAAAATACCTCAGAAGGGGTTCGATAGTCAAGAGATTTTTGAAGACGATCGTTGAGTAAATCTACTGCTTTTTCGATCGCGTCTGGTGACAAGATTTTAAAATTTGTTCCTTTCGGAAAAAAACTGTCGAAGCATTCCATTTGTATGCTCGTTTAGTCCTCGCTACCACGAATGATAAGGATTGGCAAAGTAACAGGATACTCCCAGCTTTTGAGCCAGTTCTTTGTGACCACTAAATTCCTTCCCGTTATCAAATGTCAATGTTTCCTGACGAGAAGAAGGCAGATGCGAAAACTCTTCGATTGTGACAGCATTAATGGCTTTTGCTGTTTTATTTTTGGCGAGACTCGCTACCAAAAATTTTGAAGCTTTATCCACATGAGTGACTAGAACTCCTGCATGGTGTCCGCCAATCATTGTGTCACTTTCCCAACGACCAACTTCCACTTTTAGATCGGCAATTTGAGGGCGATGTTCAATCCCAACTCGATCGGGAATACGACCCCGTTTTGAGAGAGAAACCTGACGACGACGGCGTTTTGGCCGTTCTTGCTTCAAATATTTAGAACAGCTTCCCAATCCACCATAATCGTGGTAAATCATTTGATAAATCGTTTCATGACTGACCGTTTCCTTCTCCTCTCGCTTTCGACGACCGGCTATCTGATCGGGGCTGTGATACTTTTGAAGTCCTTGTCGAATTTCTTCGACGGTTTCTTCAGAAACATTCTGAAACTTCGTCTTAGCGTTTTGACGCCTTTCTTCAGCTTTTTTTTGAGCGGTATCAGGTAAATACAAACCTTCTTCTGTGGCATGGCGTCGAAGTTCTCGAGAAATCGTTCCTTTGTCTCGACCAAGACGACTAGCGATCTCCCCCCGCGAACAGTTTTCTTGAGTGAAGAGTTTATAGATCTCAACACGCTCAGATGGGGTAAGATGGTGATGGCTCATTGGTTCGATCTTCAATTAGGTAATTATTCATGAAAGATCGAAGTATAGCCGATGAGCCTTTATTCG
>NZ_JAQNCQ010000125.1:0-6837 GCF_028368005.1 Geitlerinema sp. CS-897
TGAGGGCGGCGTCGTTCGCCCCTCCTCTCGAGCGCTTAACCAATCTAACAAGACCATTAGGGACTGTCAACCCCTTTTGGAAAAAAATTTTGGCTTTTTTGAACGGCGATGGCTGAAATAACCACACAGTAAGGGGTTTGGGCTTGGAATTTTTTTGAATTTTTTTCGAGACCACCCTCCTCAACCCCGCGATCGCACTCTAATGGCTTTTCGTTCGCTCTCCATCTATCGGACTCGATTTCGGGTCGGACTCGACTGAGATCTTCCAGGGGGATCGATCGAGCTATCGTGAAAAATGCCAACTGACAGATATAGGTGACTCGTGAGCAGAACGGTAGCCCTTCCTCCCTGGATTTCGATCGACCCCTTATTAAAAGACTGGCTCAAGGAAGATATCGGACGGGGGGACGCCACCGCCCAAACCCTCCTCAACGGAACTGACGCTCGGGGAACGGCAATTTGGACGGCGAAAGCGGAAGGGATCGTGGCGGGACTCCCTCTAGCGAGGCGAATTTTCAAACTGTTGGGGTGCAGCGATCGAAGCAGTCAACTGGTGGATGACGGAACCGCCTGTGCGCCGCAAACGGCGATCGCTCGCTTTGACGGCCCCCTCGACGCTCTACTAATGGGAGAGCGAACGGCGTTGAATTTAGTAATGCGACTCAGCGGTATCGCCAGTACCACGCGGCAATATGTGGAGACGATTGCCGATTTACCCACGCAACTGACGGATACGCGCAAGACGACCCCCGGTTTGAGAGTCTTTGAGAAATACGCTACCCGCATCGGGGGCGCGACGAACCATCGTATGGGGTTAGACGATGCGGTGATGGTGAAAGACAATCACATTGCCGCTGCTGGGGGCATCCAAGCCGCAATTTCCCGCATTCGGCCGCAAATTCCCTATCCGATGACGATCGAGGTGGAAACGGAAACCCTAGACCAAGTTCGAGAGGCTTTGGAGGGAGGGGCGGACATTATCATGCTCGATAATATGACCCTGGCACAGATGCGCGAGGCGGTAGTCCTGATTCGGGGGTGCGATCGCCCGGTGAAAATTGAAGCGTCGGGGAACATCACGCTCGACAGGTTGCGTAGCGTTGCGGAAACGGGAGTCGATTACATTTCAACGAGCGCCCCGATTACGAGGTCTCATTGGCTCGATATCAGTATGAAGTTGAGTCTGGCTTAAATATCACACAGATTCCCCGGTTAGGGCGGTGCGCCTCTTTCAGGGAAGAGTTAAGAGTCTAGAGCGAACAGTTAAAGAGGAGTTCCCACTCTACACTCTGCCCTCTGCACTCTTCACCGATCGACACGCACCCTTGTATGTTGGCGGTGTACATTGGTGGTGCGTGACAAAGCGATCGGTCTCGCGATCGACACCCGATTTTTCAAGTCACGCACCCTTGTATGTTGGCGGTGTACATTGGCGGTGCGTGACAAAGCGATCGGTCTCGCGATCGACACCCGATTTTTCAAGTCACGCACCCTTGTATGTTGGCGGTGTACATTGGCGGTGCGTGACAGATCGATCGGTCTCACGATCGACACCCGATTTTTCAAGTCACGCACCCTACGGTTGTCTTTATTTTGAGATGAAATGTACCCAAAAGGAGCCGTCGGGAATGCAGACGCGGCGAATGAGGTCGTAACTGTAGGTGAGATAGGCTCCGCTTAAATCGGTGCGGTAGCCCCACTCGAACCATTCGCCGTAAGGATCGTGAACGATAAAGCCGCGATCGTTGTAGCCGACTAAGACGATGATGTGGCCGAACGAGGTGAAGTAACCGTGAATCACTAATGGATTCCCTTCGGCGAGCCAATCTTTAGCGTCTTCGATGGTGGCGTCGGTTCGGAACCGATCGCGACAACCGTAGTCGCGAACGATCTGGGCTAAGTCGTAAGGGCTGTGACGGCTCAAACCGCGTTCGATGGCGTATTCGTACAGTTCGTCTTCTAATTGGCCGATGTGGCTGCGTCTCGAGGCGCCGAGGTATTCCAAGCACATGGCTAGGGAAGTGACGTTACAAGACCCGGTAGGGTTATACCAGTTGTCGAGTTGGGACTTGTAGGGAACCTCTAGGCGAACCGAGTTGGGTTTGACTTTGGGGATTTCGCGATCTTCGTCTTCCCAAATTTGAACGTGTTCTTTGAAGGCGTACCACTGTTTCGAGTCTTCAATTTTGCCGTTGGCGTGCAGTTTGGGAAAGGCTTTGTCGCGTAAGGTGACGCGAACGTGGTTACGAACGGGTTCGTAATCGAGCAACTCGAATTCGTTATCTTGCGGGATCGATTGTTTTTCAGTATCGGGAAGGTCTGAAGACTGGAGGGGTCTGGCCTTGAAAACGGTATTTTTGAGGATTTTGACTTTCGGTGGAGGTTTGGGGAGGTCTTCTCGCTTGGTTTGAATAATCAGTTTGGCGGTACGGGCGCCAAGATAGCCCGTTTCTCCAGCTTGCATTAGGGTTTGAAACCGTTGGAAGGCTGCGGTCGTGACGGGGCCGAACTTGCCGTCTGCGGGCGGAGCTAGGATTCCCATGTCGATCAGGCGAACTTGAATTTGACGGGTGAGGTCGCCGTCTGCGGCAATGTCGTTAATGTCGTACTTGCGATCGCTATCGAGAAAGTCTTGTAACCTCATGGATGCCACATCCTATAGGTCGATTCTGTGATTGAGATAGCTCGATAGTAGCGCGATCGCTCCTAAAATCGAGAGGTGGGTCAACACAACGCCCGTTCTCTTTCGTTCTCGCTCCCGTCAACTCCCGTCCATTCTGGCTGAGTGTTGCAGGTGCTTGGCAAGTGCGGAACAAATCTTTTATAATCTGAGGGAATCGTTTGTTTTTGGAAACGGTTCGGTAGTCTCGGGATGTAGCGCAGCTTGGTAGCGCGCCTGCTTTGGGAGCAGGATGCCGCAGGTTCAAATCCTGTCATCCCGACTCGATTTAAGGCAACGATCGCAAAAGACTCCCAAGCTAATATCTTGGAAGTCTTTTATAGCCTTATGTTGCTCGGGGCGAGCGACGCCCAGTACTCGAGGCTTCTCGGACAAGCTGCGGACTCTAGCGCGTTCCGAGAATTCCCAAGTTGGAAATTCGATCGAGGGCTAGTGGAGTCGCGAGAACGAGTACTTTCACCGGCAACGGTGCGAAAACTAGGCTGAGAAGTAAGCACAACCCAGCAACGCCCGCAGTTGCAACTTTAACGATTTCTTCAGTCGTGTTGAGGCTGAAAATCATCGAAACACCAGCTACGGCTAAAGTAGCCAAGCAGGAAACTAGCATCAGCAATACCTCAAATGTTATCGATCGCTCGAGATGCGTTGCGTTCCTTCGGTGCGTAAGCCCTACTTCCGTCTCTTCTCCGATACAAGTCTCGACTGAAAAGAGATGAACGATTGAGATTAAGCTATCTTTACATTAGTAACAGCAGGTGTCAACCCCCAAAATTCACAAATCTTTGACTTGGTCTGTACGCAGGTACTCCGATCGCGGTCAAATCCAGTCCCCAGGAGGATTTTGGTTGGCTTCGGGGGTCACGAACATGGCATCGCCAAAAGAAAAGAAGCGATAGTTTTGTGCGATCGCCTCTCGATACAGAGTCAACAGTCGTTCTCGTCCCACCAGCGACGACACCAACATCATCAAACTCGACTTGGGTAAGTGAAAGTTGGTAATCAACCCCTCGACGAGACGCCAGCGATAACCGGGATAGATAAAAAGATCGGTTTTTCCGCAAAACGGCTCGAGTTCGCGATCGCCACTGCTGGCCACCGCCGCTTCGAGCGATCGCACGGCTGTCGTTCCCACGGCGATAATCCGCCCGCCTCTGGCTTTCGCCTCGCGAATCGCTTCGACGGTTTCGTGGGGAACTTTCGCCCACTCTTCATGCATGGCGTGTTGCGTGATATCGGACACTTCGACCGGACGAAACGTCCCGACTCCGACGTGTAATGTCACGAAAGCGCGACGAACCCCTCTTTCGTCCAAGCGATCGAACAGCTCGTTAGTAAAGTGTAACCCCGCTGTCGGTGCGGCGGCCGAACCCGCTTGACGGGCGTAAACCGTTTGATATTGGTTCGGCGAAGCCTGCGATTGCGTAACGTAGGGGGGAAACGGAACTTCACCGTACTCTTCCAACATCTCCAAGAACATTTTGTCCTCGGGAAACTGAAACTCCAACACGCGACCGCCCGTTTTGTCATCTACGGAAACGACACAGGCGCTAAATTCATGGTCTGAAGGGTTTGAGGGCGGTGAAAACAGAATCGACGCACCGGGTTTGAGGCGCTTTCCCGGTTTCACCAACGCCAGCCAGCGGTTTTGACTGACTGCTTCTAACAGCAGAACTTCGACTTTAGCACCGCTGGGTTTTTCCCCGTAGAGACGAGCGGGAAGCACGCGGGTATCGTTGAGAACGAGTAAATCGTTCGGTCGTAACAATTCCGGTAACTCACGAAATATGCGATGTTGGTGTTCTTGGGGAGAAGAGACCACGAGAAAACGGGCGCAATCCCTCGGTTCGACGGGATTTTGAGCGATACGCTCTTGAGGTAACTCGTAATCGTAGGCGTCGAGGGACAAATCGGGATTAGACATAGGCGATCGCACAAAACCAAGACGAACAAAAACGATAACACCACTCGATCGAACAGTCCGAAGTGGAAATTATCGCACCTTTGGGGAACTCTCCCCATGAAACGAGCGGGACTTCCCCCTACACCTTACACGCACAGTCCGCGACGATGGTAGTAGACCCCATTCACGGCACCGAACATGGATTATCTTTACTACCTCGCCAACGCCAGTTTAACGCTGAGGGTCGTCGAACACTTAAAACGCAATAACTTCCCGGTTCAATTCGTCACCGTCATTCACCAGATCGATGGTTGGGCGATTCGGGTCAAAATGGAATCTCCCCTCGAGGCTCGACAAGACGGCGATTTTCAAGCTTACCTGAAAGAACTCGGTATTCCCTATCCGTCTAATATTCGAGTTCAAATGGCAATGTGGAGCCTCGAAACGGGACAAACTCCCGTAGACGTGATGCGACGCTATCAAGTGGCGATCGTCTGTCACGGCCGCCCCGATATTGAAGAAATCGAGGCGTTTCGCCATCAGTTCGTTCGAGGACTCGGGTACTGTCCCGAAACGTTAGCTTGAGCGATCGCTCAAGCGGCCTCGAATACGTTCGTGAGATACCGATGTAACGTCAGTCGAGCATTCGCCACGTACACAGGCTTCCCGAAGACGATTTCGCCGATGTCAACCCATGACGAAACGGTTTGAGTTTGACGAGTTTTGAGGCGATCGCACTTCACCAACGCCACGTCGAACCGACAAGGTACGTCGCCAAACTGAGGATAGACGGTGAGAAACTGTTCGGCAGTCCGCCAGAGTTTCTCGCGTTTGCCAGGAGTAATCGAAAGCAAGCCGTCGGCGTCCCAATTCCCACGACTGCGAGTTTTGACCTCTACGAAAATTAGCTGTTCTGGCAGAGTGTCTTCTGACGGGGCGTCAGTTGCGGGATAGCGAGCGATCGCATCGAGTTCGCCCCAGCGACTCCGCCAGCGACGATGGAGTACTTCCCAACCCTGTTGATGCAGCCAGCGAACGACGAGTTCTTCACCGAGTTCGCCGATTTTGTGGGGAGCGTTACTGGTAGGATCGCAATGAGAGTTCACGATCTATCGAGTTTAAACAGGTCTCGGTTTAATTTCAGGTTTGCCGAGACAAAATGTCAAGTCGCGTTTCGAGGATAAAAGTTACTCGTGAAATATGGTACGGCTGTAACCCCTCCGAAGGGACAGAACACTGTTTGGCTGCGGCACAAGCACGGAAACGGTTGCGTTTTCGGCGATCGCGTTTGGAGACGACTCTGCGCGATCGTACTGTGTGTCGGGTTCTTGTTTCTAGCCGACGTAGCGTTGTACGAGAATCCAGCGCAGGCAGCGGATTACGTGAAAGAAACCTTGTTCGGGGAAGATTTCTCGGGTCAGGATTTGACGGATTCTAATTTTACGCTATCGACCATCCGCAGCAGCGACTTTAGCCATGCTAACCTGGTTGGCGTCCAGTTGTTCCGCACGAAATTTAAGGAAGTAACGTTAGAGAATGCCGATCTACGCTTTGCAACCCTCGATTCGGCAGTTTTCATCGACAGTAGTTTGAAGAACGCACTGCTGGAAGGGGCGTTTGCGTACAACGCACAGTTTAAAAATACGAATATCGAGGGGGCTGATTTTACGGACGCGTTCCTTCGAGACGACACCCAAGCCGAACTTTGTGCCATTGCGTCGGGAACGAACCCGGTGACGGAACGCCAGACGCGCGAAACGCTCATGTGCGATTATTTGTAAAAATTTGTCACCGATCGCCGCGATCGCACCCGAAGCACTCGGTTCCTTAGAGGTACTGGGTGTTTCGTTCGATCGAAACGTGCAATAGAGCATCGTGTCGCTCGCGATCGCATGGGAGATCGACTTACCCCGACGTTTCCCGTCCGATGGTCTGATGCGCGATCGCCTGCGAAGCAATCCACTGCGCGATCGCGCACCGAGTAAATATACTGTTATTGTTTCCGATCTCGCAGGGAGGGCAGGTGTTCTCTCCCTTGAGACCGTGTTCTGAGGCAACAGACTCACGATCTCTCTCTCGTCAAGCGATTTGGGGAAAACCGGCTACTACCTATCTGAGTTAGGGCTTGCTGAAAAGAAGTGAAAAGCTTACGACGTAAGGCTTAGAGGAGTCTTGACATGGCTTCGAGAACCCGAAAAAGAGGTAAAATTGGAAATTCCTGTGCATCCGGCAAGAAAAAATGTATCAAAAATCACAA
>NZ_JAQNCQ010000126.1:0-4171 GCF_028368005.1 Geitlerinema sp. CS-897
TGAGGGCGGCGTCGTTCGCCCCTCCTCTCGAGCGCTTAACCAATCTAACAAGACCATTAGGGACTGTCAACCCCTTTTGGAAAAAAATTTTGGCTTTTTTGAACGGCGATGGCTGAAATAACCACACAGTAAGGGGTTTGGACTTGAATTTTTTTGGATTTTTTTCGAGACCACCCTCCTCAACCCCGCGATCGCACTCTAATGGCTTTTCGTTCGCTCCCCAAATTTTTTGGCCAGATTCGCACGATCGCGACAGGATGTTTCGAGGCGAGGCCCGCAGAGGAGCGATCGCTCTCGCTAGGAAGCTTATATATATAGGGAGTCATCAGAAAGACGCTAAAGCGACCCAAACGCCCCAGTTCGATCGCACCTCTGCGGGTTGGAAGTCATCAAATCTTGGAAAAGCAACCGTTCGAGTCTCTTTCGCGACTGGCAAAAACCCGTAAAATAGTCTGGATTTACAATTTGGTCGTCCCCTATATGGCATTCTCCGGGCTGGGGAGGTTTCGTCCAGCGGCATCGTTGCCCTTTCCAATGGAGAGCTGCCAGGACGGAATCGATCGTGGGGAACGGTGGGTATCGCCCCACCCCAGACAACTGAAAACTAGCCCCACTGTTCACTGCTCACTGCTCACTGTTCACCGAAAAAGCTATGCCTCGTCGCGAAGACCTCAAGAAAATTCTGTTGTTAGGGAGCGGTCCGATCGTTATCGGACAAGCCTGCGAGTTCGACTACTCGGGAACGCAAGCCCTCAAAGCGCTACGGGAAGAGGGCTACGAAACAATCCTGATCAACTCCAACCCGGCGACGATCATGACCGACCCGGAAATGGCCGATCGCACGTACATCGAGCCGCTAACACCAGATATCGTCGAACAGGTCATCGCGAAAGAACGCCCAGACGCCATACTACCGACGATGGGGGGACAAACAGCCCTCAACCTGGCGGTGGCGCTCTCGGAAAGCGGGGCGTTAGAAAAATATGGGGTAGAACTCATCGGGGCGAAACTACCCGCAATTCAAAAAGCGGAAGACCGGGATTTGTTCCGTCAGGCGATGGACAAAATCGGGTTGAAAAGCTGTCCTTCGGGTATCGCTAGTACGTTGGACGAGGCGAAGGCGGTGGCTGCGGAAATCGGGTCTTATCCGTTGATTATCCGTCCGGCGTTTACGCTGGGGGGAACGGGAGGCGGTATTTCTTACAACCAGGAGGAATTCGAGGAGATGGCCGCCGGAGGGCTGGATGCGTCTCCGGTGAGTCAAATTTTGGTGGAGAAATCCCTCATCGGTTGGAAGGAATACGAGCTTGAGGTGATGCGGGATTTGGCGGATAACGTGGTGATTATCTGCTCGATCGAAAATATCGACCCGATGGGCATCCATACAGGGGATTCGATTACGGTGGCACCGGCGCAAACGCTGACGGATAAGGAATATCAGCGGCTGCGGGACGCTTCGATCGCCATCATTCGAGAAATCGGCGTCGAAACCGGCGGCTCGAACATTCAGTTTGCAGTGAATCCCGTCAATGGGGACGTCATCGTCATTGAGATGAATCCTCGAGTATCGCGCAGTTCGGCGTTAGCGAGTAAGGCGACGGGATTTCCGATCGCGAAGTTTGCGGCGAAGCTGGCGGTGGGGTACACCCTCGACGAGATTTCTAACGATATTACGAAGAAGACGCCAGCGAGTTTCGAGCCGACGATCGATTATGTGGTGACGAAGATTCCTCGGTTCGCGTTCGAGAAGTTCCCCGGAACGCAGCCGTTTTTGACGACACAGATGAAGTCCGTGGGGGAAGCGATGGCCATCGGACGAACCTTCACTGAGTCGTTTCAGAAGGCGTTTCGATCGCTCGAAACTGGACACGCGGGATGGGGCTGCGATCGCGCCTCGAAGATTCCGCCGTTGAGTACGATTCAGGCAGGATTGCGGAAACCAAACCCGGAACGGATGTTTACACTGCACCAGGCGTTGACGGTGGGAATGTCTGTCGAGGAGATTTACGAGCTGACGGGCATCGATATTTGGTTTTTGGATAAGTTTACCGAAATTTTGGAGACGGAGAAGTGGTTGAAGTTGACGCCGCTGCGGGAAATCTCTGCCGAGCAGATGCGGCGAGTCAAGCAGATGGGTTTTAGCGACGTGCAGATTGCGTTTGCGACAAAGTCCAAGGAAGACGAGGTGCGGACGTATCGGAAAGAGCTGGACGTGATTCCGTCCTACAAGATGGTGGACACTTGTGCGGCGGAGTTTGCTTCGGAAACGCCCTATTATTATTCGACGTACGACGAGGAAAGCGAGGTATTGCCCTCAGAGCGTCGGAAGGTGATGATTCTCGGCGGCGGTCCGAACCGCATCGGTCAGGGCATCGAGTTCGATTATTGCTGCTGCCACGCGTCGTTTGCGTTGCAGGATAAGGGATTCGAGACGATTATGGTGAACTCGAACCCGGAGACCGTTTCGACGGACTACGATACGAGCGATCGCCTGTATTTCGAGCCGCTGACGAAGGAGGACGTTCTCAATATCATCGAGGCGGAGCAGCCAGAGGGAATTATCATCCAATTCGGGGGACAGACGCCGTTGAAGTTGGCGGTGCCGCTAGAGAAGGCGAACGCGCCGATTTGGGGAACTTCGCCGGATTCGATCGACGCCTCGGAAGATCGGGAGCGGTTCGAGCAGATTTTGCGGGAGTTGGAGATTTTGCAACCCCCCAACGGTATCGCTCGCAGTTACGAGGAGTCGTTGAAGGTGGCCAAACGCATCGGATATCCGGTAGTGGTGCGTCCGTCTTACGTTCTGGGGGGTCGAGCGATGGAAGTGGTCTACTCCGACGAAGAGTTGGAACGGTATATGACCTTTGCGGTGCAAGTGGAACCCGACCATCCGATTCTTATCGATAAGTTCTTGGAAAACGCCGTTGAAGTAGATGTGGACGCAGTGGCGGACAAGACGGGTACGGTAGTCGTCGGCGGCATTATGGAACACATCGAACAGGCGGGGATTCACTCGGGGGATTCGGCCTGTTCGATTCCGACGCAAACGTTGTCCGAGGCGGCTTTGGCCACGATTCGGGATTGGACAGAGAAGTTAGCGAAGCGGCTGAGCGTGGTGGGCTTGATGAACGTGCAGTACGCGGTACAGGGAGATGTGGTGTATATCATCGAGGCGAACCCTCGGGCGTCGCGGACGGTTCCCTTTGTGTCGAAGTCGATCGGGATACCGCTGGCGAAGGTGGCGTCTCGGGTGATGGCGGGTGAGACGCTGGCAGAGTTGGGGGTGACAGGAGAAATAATTCCGAGTCACGTTGCGGTGAAGGAGGCGGTGTTGCCGTTTAATAAGTTTCCGGGGACGGATACGCTGCTCGGACCTGAGATGCGATCGACTGGGGAGGTGATGGGCATCGATGACGGTTTCGGGAAGGCGTTCGCGAAGGCGGAACTGGCAGCCGGGGAACGGTTGCCGCTGTCGGGGACGGCGTTTGTTTCGGTGATCGATCGCGACAAGCCGTTGGTGGTGCCGGTGGTGAAGGAGTTGCAGGAACTGGGCTTTAAGGTGATGGCCACGGACGGCACGAAGCGAGCGTTGACGACAGCGGGAGTTGAAGGGGTAGAGTCGATCTTCAAGCTCTCGGAAGGGCGGCCTCACGTGCTGGATGCGATTAAGAACAAGCAGATTCAGTTGATCGTGAACACGCCTTCGGGGGAAGACGCACAAGCGGAGGGGCGGTTGATTCGCCGGACGGCATTAGCGTATAAGATTCCTGCGATCACGACGATCGCGGGGGCGAAGGCTGCGGTGGCTGCGGTGCGATCGATGCAGGCGGATACCTATCAGGTGAAAGCGTTACAGGATTATTTCGCGTAGCGATTGGAGAGAACGGGGATAATGCCTCGTCCCCGTTACCCCGATGTTTTTGCGACATCGGGGTTTTTTGTGGGGCGATCGCCAAGTCGTGCAATTTTCTTGGTTTAAAATTGGTTTTCAATTCTAAACCAAGAAAATAAAATAGAGATGAAATCACGATTTTTTGTTAGAAAATAATACGGAATCCAGTTGTCAAAGCCACGCTATAATAGTTAAAACTTCAGACTTAAAAAGTGATGCCGAGAACAGCAACGATAGTTCCCCATTTGCCAGTAGAAGAACTTAAAAACAGATATAGAA
>NZ_JAQNCQ010000127.1:0-18335 GCF_028368005.1 Geitlerinema sp. CS-897
AGATGTCAGCCACCGCTTTGAGATGTTCTTGTAGCTTTTCTCGATCTTCGGAGTTTAAGTTCATTTTGAAATTTTTTAGATATATCTACTCATATTATTTTACCATGATTTTTGTGTTTTTACGAAAGTGAGATGCACCCGTGTCGTCTCCTGGGTGGATGTCAACCTGGAGAGGCAAAACTGACGCGAGGATATCGCTTGTTCGCTCGGTATATTATTCACACGGTCGGTCCGGTATGGCAAGGGGGTCGTAAAGGAGAACCGGACATTTTAAGTCGGTGTTACCGTAGTTGTTTCGATCTGGCGATAGAACGCGAGTTTAAATCGATCGCGTTTCCCTGTATCAGTACGGGGGTTTACGGATATCCAAAACTATTGGCAGCCGAAGTCGCGATCGCCTCGTACAATAACTATTTCGGCGATCGCGATCGCTCTCTAAATGTTGTTTTTTGCTGTTACGATTGCGAAAATTATAATATTTACAAAAACCTACAACAGACCGATAATTCAAATAAATAAAACGGGTGCATCTCACTTTTGTAAGGGAGTATCCCGTTCTGGAAGATACATGACAATGGGTGCATCTCACTTTTGCGATCGGAACCCCACCCATCCTCCCCTTGCTAAGGGGAGGTGCCGAAGGCGGAGGGGTGATTCTACGAAATTGAGATGCACCCCATGACAATTAATTGATTGTTGAAAATCGTTTCAAGACGTAGGTGAATTCGTCTCTGTGAGAGGCAAGCCAGTATTCTCAATAGTAGCTGCTTATCTATAATTGCCGAAATGGGATGCTCCCCTTTTGTAAAAAGATGAGTTGGAGGTAGGATGGACTTCGGCTTCGCTCAGTCCATGGGTGGAGCGATCGCGAAACCTAACAACAGCTCAATTCACTGTAGAGACTCCGATCTGAGAAATTTACATTTTTGAGATGCACCCATCGCACTTCACTGTCGAGCGTTACAGAGGTCAGTGTTATGAGAGTTATTCGTCGAAGTCGCTACGTGTCTTGGAACAGTTTCGATCGCGCCCCTAAAGGGTTCGGTACTGTCGATTTCTCTTGGACGGGATCGGACGGACGCCTTCACCAAATTCACCGTCGCTATCGCCTGTCGCCTCAAATAAGCTTCGATCGCTTCTTCTTCGATTTCGATGAGGAGTTCGATCGCGATCGGTGGTTGTCTGACTTTCGCTTCGATCGACCGCTATTGGCGTTCGATGTTGATGAGTTTCCCACCTATCGAGACAGGGTAGGCGATCGCGACTTCGAGACGAACCCCTTTACCCGCTCTGGTTTCGATGCGATAAATTCTGATGTTATCGATGTTGAGGTTATCGACGAACGTTCGCCTCAAAAACGCCGTCAAAAATCAAGTTGGAAAGAGGCGATCGGTCGCGTGTTTACATCACTTCGCCATCGAGTTACCCAGTTTGGGAAACGTTTTCGCAAGCAACATTTCGCGTGACGGTTGCCTGATGCCAAAATTTAAGGTAAATTGATGCGAATGCGATCGATACTCGATCGTACAAAAAGCCAGGTTTTCGGGTGCATTTCAAAGAGGTCTTCACCACAGAGGCACAGAGGACACAGAGAGGGATTTGTCTGACTGGGGCAAACCAATGTTTGAGATAGTGTTTGAGATTCGGATTCTGTATAAATCCTTGATTTAGCTGCGACCCACCCCAGACTTATATTTTTACAAAAGTGAGATGTACTCTAGATTTTGAATCAATGTAAAAAATCGTTTGTCAATTTTACGCCTATTCAACAATCGCCCTGAGATATCTTTTCTCTCGAGGGCGATCGTTTTGCAGTCAAGCTTATTTTTTAGCTCCGGCTGGCTTTATATCGAAGTTCGTTAGCCTCGTCTATAGCCTGAAATAGAGCTGATTTGTCTGAATTTGAAATCGACATCTGCGAAGAAAACCAGTCGTGGAGCAGTCGATCTTCTTCTGCCTCATCTCCATAGTCCATATGCATGAAACGATAGAAGTAAGGAACGTCCCACTCGATATAGTGAATAAATACATCGTAAGGAGCAACTGTCCAGTCAATTCCCCAAACTTGTTGGAGAAGGCGGAGAAATATTTTAGCTTCTGGAGGACGATCTTGGGCGATTAAAGCGTCTAATTCTTTCATCAAGACATCTTTATTCATGTTGCAATCCCTGTAAATTCAATATTGCAAATTTTACTTGCAAGACTGTTATATCATGGTTTTTTAAAAACTGCCATGTTTTATTATTTTTTACAAATTTTAAAATATCGTATTAATTTAAACGTGACAATATAACGAATGATAAATAGCAAGCTAATTTCTAAAAGCGTTTAAAATAGTAGACTTACCAGAAATCGCCGAACTCCTTACAGAATAGAGTATCTTGCTCGATTCACGTTTGTTGAGAAGCAAGCTCTATTATCGAGAATAATAAACGAGATTTCAAGGATTTCAGCTCTTGAAGCTTGAGCCGGAATCAATTTTTCGAGGTACCCAGCTAATAATTAGCGCTAAGCTGTGTAAAAGACTCAACTCGCAAAATCCCTTTTCAGAGATTGGATACAGGCACTTACCCCACATATCGAGGTTGGAAGAACTCAAAACTACAATGCTTAATATCAGACTGATATACAAAACACCGAAGTTTCATCGACCCCATTTAACAGATCGTTGCGGAAATTCCGGTATCGAGCGTGTATTGTTAAGTATTGCCAGATCGCCTATCGAACACTTTGCTCCAGCTCGATAACGTAGTCTGTCAAGAACGAAGCCTGGTTAACTGTCGGGCTTTTTCAAGACCGCACTATAACCGGAACGAGTCGGCGTCGGCTGGTTGACTGAAACTTTCGTAAGACGGGTGCGTCTAGAAACATTAACGGCTGTGGTTTTCACAGCTTAGGTTAACGTATGAATAGTTGATAACTCACCAAAACTCTTCACAGCAGATGAATCACATCGTAAAACTTCTTGGAATCAGTGCGAGCGCCTTCTTACTCCTCTCAGCAACGCCGCTGCGTACCCTGGCTCGTCCTACTTCTCCCCTCGTCGCGTTCAAACAAGTTCAAACCCTAGACACGCAGACGTTATTCGCCCAAGTTAAAGAAATGCCCTTGTTTGCAGGCGTTCACATCACGCCCCAGCAAGAAGCTATGCTCCGTCCGATCCTCGAGCAAACCCGGACTCGCATCGAAAGAATTCTCAGCGTCGAACAGCAAAACCGCTTCCATCGCATGATGATAGACGGACACTCTCTCGAACGTGCGATCGAAGCGATAGAACTCTCTTCAGAACAGGAATCTCAACTCGATAGCGTTTTGCAAATGACAGGGTTACAAGTCGCTCCAATTTTTACCCCCGAACAGCGCGATCGCCTCGAAGCCAATATCGAAGCCGCACAGCTTTGAGTTTGAGCAGAAGATAACCGGGTGGGGAGATGATGGGATGATGTGAAATCTCCTCAACCCTGTTACTGGTGACTGGTGACTGTAAATCGTCTTGACGGCTGTTCGCAAGCACGACAAGATTGCCCTGTAGAGAGTTTTAGGGAGATCGATCGTGGCAGCCTTTGAGATCGAAGCCAAGTGGGTAAACGTTGCCAACGGCGACTTACAAATCAATGCGTATCTGGCGCAACCCCAGGGAGAGGGTTCGTTTCCGGGTATCGTAGTGTTTCAAGAAATCTTCGGCGTCAACGCGCACGTTCGCGATGTCACCGAACGCATTGCTCGAGAAGGTTACGTCGCCTTAGCACCTGCGTTGTACCAACGTCTCGAGCCGGGATTTGAAGTCGGATACAGCGAAGAAGAGTTAAAAAAAGGTCGCGAGTATAAGGTTCAGACGAAAGCGTCGGAGTTGTTGAGCGACACCCAAGCCTCACTCGACTATCTCAAGCGTTTACCGAACACTACCGATCGCTTTGGCAATATCGGGTTTTGCTTTGGGGGTCACGTAGCGTATTTGACGGCGACGCTAGACGATTTTAAGGCTGTCGCATCGTTTTACGGAGCGGGAATTGCGACGCTGTGTCCTGGCGAAGAGAACAGTGCCACGATCGATCGCACGAAGGACATTTCTGGAACCGTTTATGCCTTTTTCGGGACTGAAGATCCCTTAATTCCCCTCGAAGAGGTCGATCGCATCGAAACGGCGTTAACAGAACAGGGAGTGTCTCACCAAATTTTCCGATACGAGGGAGCGACGCACGGCTTTTTCTGCGATCGGCGAGAGAGCTATAACGAAACGGTTGCGCGTCAGGCGTGGGAGCGGGTGTTACAGCTTTATAACGCGCAGTTGAAAGACTAAGCGATCGCCGTCCTCTGACTCCAGTCACGCGATCGACAGGTGCAAGAAAAGCTGGTGACAAGATTTGAACTTGCGACCGGCTGATTACAAATCAGCTGCTCTACCACTGAGCTACACCAGCACGCTATTTACTATAGCAAACTTCATCGCCAATTTTCACGCCCTAGTTCGACTCCACTGCGATCGCCTCCCTCAAAACCAAAATCCTGCCGAGATTTAGATGGCATGGGGAACCGAATCGAGTAGAATTGGAGTGCGTTCTACCAGCGTCGAGACACTCAGGCGTTTCCCCAGCTCGGGCGATCTGCGCGAGAGTTGCAATTCTCTCAACGTCTCGCTTGCGATCCGACGAACTACCCAACCTGTTCGAGATATCTTTCGACGTCTTCGATCGCGCGTGTCAGTTCCACTTCCGTACTTATCCGGAGGCGTTCGTCGCGCAAGGTTAACAAAATTTTCGCCGAAAACGGCGTCGGCCAGATATTGGGATTGCAAAACACTTCGAGGAAAACCTCACCGGTATACTGATACTCGATCGGTTTTTGTGGTGTCGGGCGTCCGCCCCCTCCAGTCGGATGGGTGGCGACGGCTTTTAACCGTTCGGCAAGCTGCACGAGAGTTGCTTTCAACTCGCGAGCTGCTTCTGGTGTGAAGTTAAAGGAAACTGACCCTTCCGTGAAGTTCAAAGTAAGTCGAGAACTAGACATAGCGCGATCGCCTCTGGAACGATGTGCTATATCATGTTACCTACGATTGGGTCACTCGCTAGACTCCCATACCCGATTTAGAGTTCGATCTCTCGAGATCGAACGATTAAAGCGGGCGAGAGCGATGGCGGCATCAGGTGAGTTGTGCGGCAAGCGAAACTTCGTCCGATAATAGATTCGAGTTGGATATTTGACAGCCTTCGGCAGTCGAGCCAACTCCAACGACCCAGTGTTCTGAGCGTCTCGCGCACTCAATTTCACCTAAATTTTAGAACGAAAGTGTGGTCATGGCCCCTGCCAAAATTCTGGTCGTCGATGACGACATCGCAGTTCGGAATTTAATCCACCGCTTCCTAAGCAAGCAAGATGACTACGTCGTCGAATCGGCCGAGGATGGTAAAACAGCCCTCGCTCTATTCGAGCAACTCAACCCGAACTTAGTAATCTTAGATGTGAACTTACCCGATACGACGGGGTATCAACTCTGCCAAGAAATGCAGGGTCGAACGGGGGTATTTATCATGATGCTCACGAGTCGAAACGATGAAGAAGATGTTGTCAGAGGCTTTGAAAAAGGAGCGGACGACTATCTCACGAAACCCTTCAGTCTTGCCGAACTCGGCGCGCGCGTCGCGGCGGTATTGAAGCGACAGCGTACTGTCACCCCCGCTCAACAACAGGGGATCGTCCTCGGCGACCTCCTCATCGATCCCGGTAGTCGGGAAGTCATCCTCAATAACGAACCCGTTCCCTTAACGGCGTTAGAATTCGATTTACTGCACTTCTTGGCGAGCCATCCCGGTCGGGTGTGGCGTCGTTCGGAGTTGTTACAGGAGGTGTGGGATTACGATTACGTCGGCGACCAGCGAGTCGTAGACGTTCACATCGGCCAAATTCGCCGTAAAATCGAAGGCAATTCTAACAAACCCTCTATGATTCAAACGGTGCGGGGAGTCGGCTATAAATTCGAGATTCCGTCGTCGTCGGTGAGTGGATAAAGCATTCGATCGTCGAGGTTGGGAGACCGGCCGCTCTGGTAGATCTTCGAGCAATTTGCAGTGAGGAACGCGGCGCGAGACTTCCCCTGTCGGGGTTGAGAGACCATCGAGTTGTCTCGGACGAAAAGACAGACTCTTTGCACGCCGTTGGTGAAAAGAGTCTGTTGTTGAAATCCATCGTGGTGAGTCAAGACGGGGCTGGAAACGCAACTGCTTTGAGGGATTTTCCCCGTCGGGACAACCCGGTCACTTCCCGACGGGAAAACGAGATGCCACCT
The DNA here is from genome assembly GCF_028368005.1 of Geitlerinema sp. CS-897. Lineage (NCBI taxonomy): Bacteria > Bacillati > Cyanobacteriota > Cyanophyceae > Geitlerinematales > Geitlerinemataceae > Geitlerinema > Geitlerinema sp. CS-897. The sequence continues at coordinate 6,284 of NZ_JAQNCQ010000127.1, forward strand.
CAAACGGTACTTTGAAACAAGGTTTCCAAGTACACCCTGGCTGCACGGCGGTAGTTTTGAGACGATTCGGGGGTACTGCTATCTCCATTTTGCAGGAGAAATAGAGACAACGCTGCGGAGAAGACCCGATCTTGATCCCAGTCGGGATGGCTATCTAGGTAACTTTTGAGAGATTGGTGTAAGTCTTCGGGAATTTCTGCCAGTATGCTGACGCTTGTATTCATCTTTCTTCGGCGCCGAACCCCCCGCTATAGCCGTTAGGCTTAGCGGCGGGAGGAAGCGCCGCCTCCAATGTTAGGTTGACACGTTCACTCCCTGGATGAGTTAGAATGGGAGCATGACTCAAGCAATAACGGTTAAATGCAGGCTGATAGTCCCTCCAGAGTTGACCGAAAAGGTCGATGAGACTCTGGAGGGCTTTGCTGAGGCTTGCAACCAGATCTTGCAAACAGCTAAAGAACACAACGTCTGGAACACGACGAAGCTGCATCACCTGACGTATAAGCCAGTTCGAGAAGCCACCGAACTTAAAGCCAATCACGTTTGTCAGGCGATCCGCCGCGTTGTGAACCAACGAAAAGCCACCCAACAAATCCACAAGTTTCGCCCCACCAGCGTCGGTCTCGACGTTCGGACGTTCAGGTACATCGAATCCAAACAACAGGTCGGTGTGACTCTGAAGTCGGGGCGAGTTAACTTCGATCTCAAGATTGGTGGCTATCAAATCGCACTGCTGCGGGGACAAAGTCCCACCAGTGCAACGCTGAAGAAAACTCGGCAAGGGGATTACTACATCAACATCGTTGTTGAAGTCCCCACCCAACCGAAGGGGAGAACCCCCAAGGTTTTGGGAGTCGATCGGGGTTTGCGAGACATCGCGACTACCTCCACCGGGAAATCCTGGAATGGAGAACAACTGAGGGCAACTCGCGAAAAGTACGTTCGTGTACGTGCCTCGATTCAAGCCAAACGCACCAAGTCGGCTAAACGCTTGCTTAGAAGGCTCTCTGGGCGTGAATCGAGGTTTCAAAGTTGGGTCAACCACAACATCAGCCAGCAACTCGTTCGAGAAGCCAAAGCCACCAATGCTGTAATTGCCTTCGAGGATCTCACAGGGATTCGATTGAGTGTCAAGCTCAGGAAGAAAACTCGAACCGAAATTCACCGATGGGCGTTCTACCAACTTCAATTGTTTACCGAGTATAAGGCAAACATTGCCGGGGTAGAAGTCGTCACCGTCGATCCTCGCTACACTTCCCAAACTTGTTCTCGATGCCATCACGTTCCCCCCGAACGGGGTAAGTCCTATCGCCACGGTAAGCGGTTTAAGTGTGGTTTTTGTGGCTTCGAGCATGATGCTGATGTAAACGGGGCATTAAATATCGCTCAACTGGGGGCTGTCGTAACTCAGCCTGAAATCTCGACCTATGCTTGCGTTCCTTGAGGGGCAACTCAGTTTGTTCCCGGCAGGTACAGGTTAGGGATAAAGCCCCCGCTATACCTGTAAGGGTTAGCGGCAGGAATAGTTACAGCTGTCTCCTAAGCTGGGGGAATTACAGCGAGCCGCGAACTGCGATCGCGCCGGTGAGGAATCGCTGTAAAAGGGTCTGGATTTCTGACCTGTCGCATTATTTTGATCTGAGAAGGGGTGGGGTTGTCAATGTTGCAAAATATTAAAAACCTCCGAACACGACCGTTGCCCTCACGAGATAATGCGGGTTTGAGGGGTGTTTTTGTTACATTACTTCATCAAAAGAGGTTGGATCTGAGAGTAGACGAACGGCGATCGAGAAATCCCCAACAATTCCACCGAGTCCCGTTCTCTCGTCATACCCTGTGGAAAACTTTCTCAAACCTGTGGAAAACTCGGGAAGAACTTGTGGAAAGTCTGTGGAATCGATGGGGAAAATCTCCAGCAATGATAAGAATTGCAAAGAGCGGCAAATCTTAAAAATTGCCGTAATATGACAGATGCAGCCAACACTGAGCGTCTATGGTTCGCCTTCCCTGGCGTCGTCCGCCACAACCCGATCCCGATCCTTCGGAGTCTCCTAGCGGTTTAGGAACTTTCGGCGGCGTCTTTACCCCCTCGATTCTGACGATTCTTGGGGTAATTATGTATTTGCGATTCGGTTGGGTCGTGGCCAACGTCGGTTGGGGAGGAAGTCTGGCGATCGTCACCCTTTCGACGGCGATCACGTTTCTAACCGGCTTGTCTATTTCTGCGATCGCCACCGATCGCGTCGTGCGTGTCGGCGGTGCCTACTACATGATCAGTCGCTCCCTCGGCATCGAAACCGGCGGTGCGGTGGGCATTCCCCTCTACTTCGCCCAAGCCCTCTCCGTCGCCCTCTACACCTTGGGTTTCGCCGAAAGCCTCATTAACACCTTTCCCGTCCTCAGCAACGTTCAAACCGTCGTCGCCCTCATCACCACCATCGCTGTGGCGGCCTTAGCCATCCAATCGGCCAACCTCGCCATCCGCGCTCAATACTTCATCATGGCGGCGATCGTCCTCTCGCTACTGTCTTTCGCCTTCGGTCATCCCATCGCCGAAAGCGACATCGGCGTGTGGAACGTTTCTGGACGCGTCGGCGAACCGTTCTGGGTCGTGTTTGCCGTATTTTTCCCCGCCGTCACGGGGATCATGTCCGGCGTGAATATGTCCGGCGACTTGCGCGATCCCTCGAAATCGATTCCCATCGGTACGCTTTCGGCCATTGGCGTTGGCTATCTCATCTACATGATTTTGCCGGTGTTCCTGGCCACCCGCGCCGACTTTACCGCCCTGACTGAAAATCCCCTCGTCATGCGCGATATCGCTCTATGGGGCGATGCTATCTTATTGGGCGTTTGGGGCGCGACGCTCTCGAGTGCGTTGGGCAGTATTCTCGGGGCGCCTCGGGTTCTGCAAGCTCTGGCGCGAGACGGGGTTTTACCGCGATCGCTCCGCTGGCTCGGACAAGGCCACGGCCCGGACGACGAACCGCGCTTGGGAACTTTCGTGACCTTGGGCGTCGCCGTGGCCGCCGTCTGCGTGGGAGATCTCAACCTCATCGCTCCCGTCTTGACCATGTTTTTCCTCTCGACGTACATGGTCTTGAACGTATCGGCGGCGATCGAAGGATTTCTGCAAAGTCCCTCCTTCCGTCCGACGTTTCGGGTGCATTGGTTTCTCTCCCTTATCGGGGCTTTGGGTTGCTTGTCCGTGATGGTTCTCATCAACGCCGCCGCCGCTGTCGTCGCGGCTATTCTGGTGGCGGGGATTTACATTTGGCTCGAACGGCGGGAACTTCAGTCGGCCTGGGGAGACGTGCGACGGGGATTGTGGATCGAGCTGGCGCGTTTGGCGATTCTCAACCTCGGCGATACGCCCGATACGAAAAACTGGCGTCCGAATATTTTGGTTCTCTCAGGTGCGCCGATGCGCCGCTGGGCGCTGATCGAGCTGGCGGCGGCTTTTACCCACAACCGAGGTCTGATTACGGTTGCCAGTATTTTACCGAGCGGTTCGCGAGATCTGGCTCAGCAAGCATCCCTCGAAAGCAAGATTCGGGAGTATGTGGAGAAACGGGGCGTGCAAGCTCTGGTCCGCATCGTGACCGCCCCCGATCCGTTTGTCGGTGCCGAACGGCTCATCGAAGCCTACGGTCTCGGTCCGCTGGTTCCCAATACGGTGTTGCTCGGAGATAGCGAGCAGGAAGCGTTACGGCGGGATTATTGTAAGTCGATCGCCACGCTGCACCGATCGCGTCGCAGTGTCGTTATTTTTCGCGAAAATCCCGAACTGGGCTTTCGCAACCGCCGCCGCATCGATGTGTGGTGGGGAGGGTTACAATCGAACGGCGGGTTGATGCTGTTGTTGGCCTATCTCCTGCGCACGAGCGATCGCTGGCGCGGCGCGACGATTTATTTGAAATTGGTAGTACCTAACGAAACTGCCGCTCAAGCCGCCCGCGCGAACCTCGATAATTTGGCGCAACAACTCCGAATCGGGGCGGTATCGCAGGTGTTGGTCTCTGACGGACGACCGTTTCCCGAAATTTTGCGGGAGTCGTCTCGGGCGGCGGATTTGGTCTGTTTGGGGATGGCCACCCCCCGCGACGGTGAAGATTTTAGTGAATATTACGGTCGGTTACAGGCTATGGCCTCGGATCTTCCTACGACTCTCTTTGTTTTGGCGGCGTCCGATTTTGCCTTTGAAGAAGTCTTGCAGGGTAAAGATTAGGGTCGTTTCATCAGGGAAGCAGGGGAAGACAAAAAAGAAACGCTCGATTATTTTTTTTATTGACAAAATTTATGTTTTGTGATATAGAGGGAGAGTGTTCGAGGCGGAGTCAGAGAAATGGATTTGACGATCGCTTCTCGTAAACAATTTGGATAGATCGTGGCCGATCGCACGTACCGCTTGTTGTTAGCTGAAGACGATCGCGATCTTGTAGAGGAATTGCGCGAGCTGTTGCGATCGCTGCCAAACGGTCGTTACGAACTCGAGTGGCGTTCCGAGGTCGGTTTGACCACAGGAGAGCCGTTCGACGCCTATTTCGTCGAAGCTTGGCGCGTTCGCGAACTCCCGAGATCGCAGCAGCAAAAAGCGATCGCCCTCGTCGAAACGGTCGAAGCTGGACTGACCGCGATCGAAGCTGGAGCTAGCGATTATCTCTTGCGCGATCGCCTCGATCTCGCCGCCCTCGAAAAAACCCTGCGATCGCAGCGATCGCGAGAGCGAAACCATTTATACGAATCCCTTTTGAGCGACGTGGCCGAAACGATTCTCGTCACCGATCTCCAGGGAGACTTTATCTGGATTTGTCCCAACGTGAGGGTCATTTTTGGATACGCAGTCAGCGACGTCGCAGCCCTGAAAAACGTTGGCAGTTTGTTACCGAGGGATCTGTTCGAGTTCGAGGATCTCGCGCGAACCGGAGAACTGCTCGATCTCAATTGCACGATTCGCGATCGAGCGGGAAACGAACATCATCTACTCATCAACGCCAAATATCTCGAGAAACAACACATCTCCTATATCTGTCGAGACATCACCGAACGTCACCGAGTTCAACGAGACATCGATGCCCTGAATCGAGACTTAGAACGACGAGTTCGCGATCGCACCGCTCGACTGCAAACTCTCAACACCGCGCTAGAAGAAGAAATTCAGACTCGCAAGCAGGTCGAAACCGCTCTAGCTGAAAGCGAAGCCAAATTTCGCGGCATTGTCGAACGGGCGGGTGTAGGAATTTCGCAAGTCGATCTCGACGGACGATGGATTTTCGCCAACGACAAACTGGTCGATTTCCTGGGCTATTCCCAAACCGAACTACAACAGATAAAGTGGCAGGATATCACGTACCCCGACGATCTCGAGGCAGATCTCGACCTCGTCCGACAGCTCTACGACGGTCGAATCGATCGCTACAGTCTCGAAAAACGCTACGTTTGCCAAGACGGAAAGGTGGTTTGGGCGCAAATCTTCATGACGCTCCTACGGGATGCAGAAGGAAATCCCGCCTCTTACATCGGCATTGTCGAAGACATCGGCGATCGCAAACAGACGGAAGCCGCCTTAAAAGAGCGGGAACGAGAATTTCGCACCTTAGCCGAAAACTTTCCCGAAATCATTACGCGCTTCGATCGCAACTTACGCCACGTCTACGTCAGTCCCAGGATCGAAAAACTCACGGGAATGCCCCTCAAAGCCTTTATCGGGAAAACCAATCGCGAACTGCGAATGCCCGAAAGCCTGGTCGTTCGATGGGAACGCGCGATCGAAACCGTTTTTGAAACCCAACAGTCCCAAGACCTCGAATTTTCCTGGCCGTCTCCCGACGGCGTGAAATGGTTTCAAGCCCGACTCGTCCCCGAATACGGCGAAGACGGTTCCGTTCGCTTCGTCATGGGCGTGACCACTGACATCACAGCTCGCAAACAGGCCGAAGCAGACATCGAACAACTGGCCGAGCGCCTCGTGACCGTCATTAACACTGTCGGCGAAGGGATTACCCTCAGCAATCGCCGGGGCAACTTCCTGATTTTCAACCCTCCCATGCAGGAAACGACCGGATACAGCCTCGAAGAAGCCAATCGCTCTCCAAATTTTTTCAAACTGCTCTATCCCGAACCGACTGCCTTTCAAGAGTTTGAAGCCCACTTCGATCGCGTCGTACAGTACGGACGAGCGCGCAACCGAGAAACCCAGATCCGCACCAAAGACGGAACCTGTAAAACGCTCCTCGTCTCGACGACACTCATGCAGTTCGGCGATCGTAACTGGTTTCTGAGTGCCTACCGCGACATCAGCGATCGTCGAGCCACCACCGAAGCGCTCGAACGGGAGCGCAACCGCCTCGCCGAAGCTCAAAAAATCGCCCACGTGGGTAGTTGGGAATTCGACCTCCTCACCCGCGAACTGTCTTGGTCTGACGAAACCTTTCGGATTTTCGGTCTCGATCGAGATCGACACCGGGAACCGACCCTCGAAGAACATATCCGACAACTCCACCCCGACGATCGCCAGATATGGGAATCCGAACTCTACCGAGCGATTCGCCAAGGTTGTCTCTACGACCTCGAACTCCGTATCTTGCGACCCGATGGCGACACGCGCCACGCTTACGTGCGAGGCTATCCCGTTTACACTGACGATGGCGAACCGATGCACCTGTTCGGAACCGTTCTCGACATTACCGATCGCAAACGTCGCGAAGAAGAACTTCAACAAAGCCAACGCTTCGTCGAACGCATCGCCGACGCATCGCCACAACTGCTGTACATTTACGATCTCCAAGCCAGACGCTGTACCTACGTCAACCAACAAAGTCTCGAAATTTTGGGAGATTCCCCCGAAAACGTTCGAGAACTGGGATATCGCTTTCTCGAAGAACGCTTGCATCCGAACAACCTCAAAACCCTCGCCACCTTGCCCGATCGCTTGAGTCGCCTCACCGACGGCGAAGTATTCGAGCGTACGTTTCAAATCCGACGCCGCGACGGTTCTTATCGCTGGCTGCGATCGCGTAACGTCGTTTACGATCGCGACGAGAACGGGGCGATCCGACAGATTTTAGGAACCGCCACCGACATTACCGAACACCAGCAGGCTCAACTCGAACTCTGTCGCAGCGAAGCGCGCCTGCAAACCATCGTCAACAGTATCTCAGACAGTCTCGTTATCGTCGATCGCCAGGGAATCGTACGGTTTGCCAATCCCTCGGCGGCTCGGCTGTTCGGTCGTCCCCTCTCGCAACTCGTCGGCTGGGAGTTCGGACAGCCCATCGTCGTCGGCAGTGCCAGCGAACTCCACGCGATCCGTCCGGGGGGAAACCTGGTCGTTGCAGAAATGAACGTGGCGGAAACCCACTGGGAAGACGAGGCGGTGTACGTGGTTGCGTTACGGGACATTACCGAACGGCGACAGGCTGAGGAAGCGCTACGGGACAGCGAAGCCAAATTCCGGCAGATGGCAGAACACATCCAAGATGTCTTTTGGCTGTTTTCTGCCCCGATGGGAAAACTGCTTTACGTCAGTCCGGCGTACGAACGTATCTGGCAACGATCGCCGGCCGATCTTTACACCGATCCCGAATCTTGGCTCGAATCCGTTCATCCCGACGATTTCGCCCTGATGCTTACTGTCCTCGATCGAGAGCGGCGAGGGCAGGGCAGTCGGCAAGAGTATCGCATTTACCGACCCGACGGCGAGTTGCGCTGGATTTCGTCCCGCACTTTTCCCATTTATGACGAACGGGGGGAGGTGGTACGAATGGCGGGAATTGCTGAAGACGTGACCGATCGCAAACGCGCTGAAGCCGAGTTAGAACGCTATCGCACTCAACTCGAAGCCTTAGTCGAACAGCGCACGGCACAACTGCAAGCCGCCAACGATCGCTTACAAGAAGAAGTGACGCGACGCCAACAAGCGCAAGCGAGACTTCACTTTCAAGCACGATTGTTAGACGTGGTCGAACACGCGGTTATCGCGACAGATTTGTCCGGGGCGATCGTTTATTGGAACCGCTTCGCCGAACGACTGTACGGATGGTCGGCCGAAGAGGCGATCGGAGGCAATGTCCTCGATATCCTCTCGACCCCTACCTCGCGCGATCGCGGGCGAGAATTGATGGGACAGTTGAGTCGGGGGAAAAGTTGGTCGGGAGAGTTTCAAGTCGAACGTCGCGACGGCACGACGTTTCCCGCCCTCGTGACCACCTCGCCAATCGTCAACGAAAACGATCGGCTCGTGGGGGTCGTGGGGGTATCCATCGACATCAGCGAACGCAAACAGGCCGAAGAAGCGCTGAAAAAGGCTAACGCCGAACTCGGCATCGTTGTCGAACAGCAAACTCGGGATCTGGCCGAGGCCATCGAGCGTCTCCAGCGGGAACTGGCCAAGCGCAAACAGGCCGAAAGGGCATTTCGATCGCAAGTCGAACGAGAGCGCTTGTTGGCACAAGTGCAAGAACGGATGCGTCAGTCTCTCGATCTCGACGAAATTCTAGAGACGACCGTGGCCGAAGTGCAACAACTTCTCGATGCCGATCGCGTGACGGTTTATCGCGCCGTCGGAAACGGACAGTTCGAGGTGGTTCACGAAGCCCTCAGAGGCGAGGTTTATTCGGTATTGGGACGCTCGATCTCGATCGAAACGGAAACTTTTATACCCATCCAAGCGGACGGTTACCGCTGCGATAACCTGTACGTTCGGGTGTTCGCGGTGCGAGATCCCCAAAGCCGAACCGAAGAAGAGTCCGTTTGGGGCATCTTGTGCGTGCAGCAATGTCGAGCGGTTGGCGAGGAAGGACAGCAACCTTTTCGCACCTGGACCGAGGGAGAGCGGGAGTTACTTCACCAAGTCAGCGATCGCTTGAGTATCGCGCTGTATCAAGCGCAACTCCTCGACAACCAGGTGCGTTATGCTCGGGAACTGGCGCGATCGAACCGAGAACTCGAACAGTTCGCCTATATCGCCTCTCACGACTTGCAAGAACCCCTGCGAGCGGTGACGGGATTTGCCGAACTGCTCGCAGACGAATATCGCGATCGCCTCGACGGGGAAGCCTTAGAATATCTCGATTTCATTATCGACGGCGCCCGACGGATGCAGCAGTTGATTCGCGATCTGCTGGCCTTCTCGCGGGTGGGAACTCGGGGGAAAGCGTTCGCCCTGACCGATTTCCATGCCGTCCTCGATCTCGCTTTATCTAACCTACACGCCGCGATCGCCGACAGTCAGGCGATCGTCGAACGAGACAACCTACCCGAAGTCTGGGCTGACGAGTCCCAGATGGTACAGCTATTTCAAAATCTCATCGGCAACGCCATTAAGTTTCACGGCGATCGTCCCCCGCAGATTCGCATTACGGTAAGATTACTATCGGATAGTTGGCAATTTTGCGTTTGCGATAACGGTATCGGCATCGATCCCAAATTTGCCGATCGCGTGTTCGAGGTGTTCCAACGTCTCCACACGCGACGCCAATACCCAGGGACGGGCATCGGATTGGCGATTTGCAAAAAAATTGTCGAACGACACGGAGGTAAAATGTGGGTCGAATCGTCTCTCGGTGAAGGTTCGGCATTTTACTTTACGCTGCGGTGCGACCCCTAACCCCAAAAGGTGACGGGGGAACACGCCCCTGAAGATCCGTGTCTCCAGCCAGAGAACAGGTTGTTTTCGTAAATTTTTGTTGTAAAACGTTTTAATGTTGGAGCGAGCGGTTGCATCGGGGTCGCACAGCCAAATCTACGTATTAGTTGTCGAAGATTCTCCAGGGGATGCGAAGTTAATTGAAATGGCGTTCGATCGCGGACGAACGCGGCCGCGTCTCTACATCGTCGAAGACGGCGTCGAAGCCCTGGACTTTTTGCACCGAGAGGGAAAATACGCGAACTGTCCCCGCCCTCACCTAGTTCTACTCGACCTCAACCTCCCCCGTAAGTCGGGATTAGAAGTCTTATCGGAAATCAAACGAGATCCCCACTTAAAAGTCATTCCCACCGTGGTTTTAACCACCTCAGACGACGAGTTAGAAATTTTACGCTGTTACCAACATCATGCCAACTGCTATCTCGTCAAACCCACGAGTTTCCAAAAATTCTGCCACGCGATCGCCTGTGTCGAAGCCCTATGGCTAGATGCCGCCAAACTCCCCAATTAGATTAGGTAAAGACAGTCACCAGTCACCAGTCACCAGTCACCAGTCACCACTCTTCCCTGAAAAAGCTCCCCTGCTCCTCTTCACTCTTCATTCTTCCCTCTTCACTCTTCCCTGAAGAAGCTCCCTTGCCCGAGATCGATCGCACGGCGCGATCGCAGTTATAGTAAACTGGGGATTTGTTCGGTTTACTCTCCCCTTCAGAGTCGAGTAGAGGTTCGTGCATGGCATCCATCCGTGAGTTGCACCAACAGTTGGTGGAAAAAGAACGTTCTGCCGTCGAACTGACGACAGAAACCCTAAAACGCATTGAGGCGTTGGAACCGCAACTTCACAGCTTTCTTTACGTCACAGCCGACCTAGCCCTAGAGCAGGCGCGACGGGTCGATGCCAAAATAGCGGCCCGAGAGGAGATCGGGCCGCTCGAGGGCATCCCGATCGCCATCAAAGACAATCTCTGTACGCGCGGCTTACCCACCACCTGCGCCTCGCGCATTCTCGAAAACTACGTTCCGCCTTACAACGCGACGGTTATCGACAAACTGCACGCAGCCGGGGCGGTCATCGTGGGGAAAACGAACCTCGATGAATTTGCGATGGGGAGTTCCACTGAAAACTCCGCGTTCCAAGTGACTGCCAACCCCTGGGATACGACGCGAGTTCCCGGCGGTTCCTCGGGAGGATCGGCGGCGGCGGTCGCGGCCAGAGAATGCGTGGTTTCTCTGGGATCGGATACCGGCGGCTCGATTCGTCAACCGGCCTCGTTCTGTGGCGTCGTCGGCTTGAAACCCACTTACGGCTTAGTCTCTCGCTACGGCTTAGTCGCTTACGCTTCCTCTCTCGACCAAATCGGCCCCTTTGGGCGTACCGTTGACGATACGGCACTGCTGCTCGAGGCGATCGCCGGATACGACGCCAAAGACTCCACCAGTTTGAAAACCGAAATCCCCAGATATTCCAAATTCATTCAACCGAACCTGAAATCGAAAGGACGGCTTCGGGTTGGTGTTATTCAAGAAACCTTCGGTAAAGGCTTAGACCCAGAAGTCGAAACCGCCGTCAAAACGGCTGTCGAAACCTTGCAAGAATTGGGAGCAGAAGTCCAAGTCGTCTCTTGTCCGACGTTCCGTTACGGCTTACCCACTTATTACATCCTCGCCCCCTCGGAAGCTTCCTCGAACTTGGCGCGATACGACGGCGTGAAATACGGAATGCGCGCGGACGAGACTGAAGACCTCATCGAAATGTACTCGAAAACCCGCGCTCGAGGCTTCGGCGCAGAGGTCAAACGCCGCATCGTCATCGGCACTTACGCTCTCTCGGCCGGATACTACGATGCGTACTATTTGAAAGCCCAAAAGGTCCGCACGCTGATCTGTCAAGATTTCCAAAAAGCCTTCGCTCAAGTCGATGTTTTGGTGACGCCGACCGCACCGACGACGGCGTTTAAAGCTGGTGAAAAAACCAACGATCCCTTGAGTATGTATCTGTCGGACTTGATGACGATTCCCGTTAACTTGGCAGGGCTTCCAGCGCTGAGTATGCCTTGCGGTTTCGACCGTCAAGGACTGCCAGTCGGACTTCAACTCATCGGAAACGTCTTGCAGGAAGCTCGCTTGTTGGAAGTTGCTAACGCTTACGAAAAAGCCACGGACTGGAACCAACGCCATCCGAAGCTTTAACCCGAAGTCGTAGGGTGCGTGACTTGAAAAATCGGGTGTCGATCGTGAGATCGATAAATCGTCACGCACCGCCAATGTACACCGCCTACCAAGATTCGTCGCAGCGCTCCAACCATAGCCAATAGGCTTGGTTGGTGGTGAAGCGGCGGTGAGTTTCGGTGCATCCCCCGAACAATGCGATAGCGAGAGAAGGGGATAGCGAGAGAAGGGGATAGC
>NZ_JAQNCQ010000128.1:0-14149 GCF_028368005.1 Geitlerinema sp. CS-897
AAGCCGGACTACCAAAGCCATACAAAAAAGATGCCTTGTGGAGTCCGAGCTATTTTGCGTCATCCGTTGGTGGCGCACCTGTCGAGATTCTCAAGCAATACATTGAGAATCAGAGAAAGCCGTCCTAGAAGGCTTGCCCTGCTCGCACTGCTTGCACTGCTTGCACTGCTTGCACTGCTTGCACTGAGCTTGTCGAAGTGAGCTTGTCGAAGTGAGCTTGTCGAAGTGAGCTTGTCGAAGTGAGCTAAGTCGAAGGGACGGGGTTTTAAACCCAAGTTTTTCGATAAATTGTAGAATTTGAATTAAAAAATATCTAAAATCTGTTCTTGACAAGGAAGAATTAAAGGGTACATCTCAAAAATGTAAATCTATACGAGAGAATAAGGATTTCAGCCTCCAATTCTCATGTTTTTGCAAAACTGAGATGCACCCGAAGAATTAAACGGCTGCGAATTGATATCTTTATTCTGAGATTGACAAAAAAGGAATATTTTAGAAAAAATCAAAAAAATTCCGTTTTACTTTGCAAATGACTGATTTTCAGGGTTTAAAAAAAAAATAGCAGCTCTAAATTAATTGTAGATTATCTATCTAGCTATAAAAAGAATTTAGACGTTTCGATGTTTCTATGACTCATCTAAGATTGCTATATGTTGGCATTGAAAATCTTTAACATATTGCCGTTTGCAGTTTTTGCGTTTAGATTTCTGTTTTTTATAATAAAAATGACCGTTTTTGAAGTGACTTTCGCTTCCACATCGGGGACAAATTACAATATAAAATTACAGAGTATTTTGAGTTTTTTGGATTTAAGGTGGTAAGCTAATTTCATAATAAGTAAAACCCTTACTGTAGGGGCGTCATAGCAATGCGTTCTCGCCCAATTTCGCATTCAAAATAACAAATTACACTGCAATTCTCGAAGACCCATCCTTTTTCGATAAGTTAAGTTTCAAAAAGTCTTCACCACATCCCCCCTTAGCCCCCCTTTCAAAGGGGGGTTGGGGGGATAGAGAGACTTATCAGGTTGGACAAAACCAATGTTTGAGTCCGAGCGGAGTCGAGGACTCATACGGAATCCAGGTTTGAAAACCCTGTTTTGCGGCCCTCGTCGTAAATTCCCTGTACACTAGGACTTAAATCGATTTTGGGCGATCGCTTTAAGAGGGGTTATGGTGTGCGGATTCCGTATCAGTTCGCGTTCGTCGATGTTCTGAGTGCGGCTATACCACCGATCGAGATATAGCCGCAGCCCCGGCGATCGTGCAGTGTGGGCTGGCAGTCGTCGGGCAAACGGCCAAGATGTTTGGCGAGGGGTTAAACGTTGGCTTCCCATAGACCCAAGAATCCCCACGCCGTGACAGCTAGAGAGTGTCAATCTCCGAAACTACTCGATCGTGCCGGTCAGTGGAGAACTGGCACTGGCTAAGGCTTTAATGGGAATTCGTCCGGCGCGATAGGCCAGGCGTCCGGCGGTCACCGCCAGTCCCATCGCCTGCGCCATTGCGGGGGGATTTTTCGCCATCGCGATCGCCGAGTTAATCAACACCGCATCGGCACCTAATTCCATCGCTTGCGCCGCTTCGCTAGGGGTTCCGATTCCCGCATCGACGACCACGGGAATCTTAGCGTTTTCCACGATAACCCGCACGTTGGCCGCCGTCTGGATACCTTGACCCGACCCGATCGGCGATCCCAACGGCATCACCGTGGCACAGCCCACGTCTTCCAACCGCTTGGCTAACATGGGGTCGGCGTTGATGTAGGGCAACACCGCAAACCCTTCTTTGACCAACTGTTCCGCCGCTTGCAACGTTCCTACAGGATCGGGAAGCAGATACGTCGGATCGGGAATCACTTCAAGTTTGACGAAGTTGTTGTCTTCCTGACCCAGCAACTTGGCCATTTCGCGCCCCAACCGTGCCACACGCACCGCCTCTTCTGAAGTTTTGCATCCGGCGGTGTTGGGAAGCATCCAAATTTTACTCCAGTCCAAGGCTTCGGCTAAACCTTCGTGTCCGGGGGCGTTGGTTTGCACGCGACGCACCGCCACCGTAACGATTTCGCATCCCGAGAGGGCGATGCTGCGGCGCATATCGTCGAAATGGCGATATTTACCGCTTCCGGTCATCAAGCGCGATCGAAACGTGCGACCGGCGATCGTCAGTGGAGTATCTTCGAGGGCGAGTTGAGGCGATGTCGGTAACGAGGTCGTACTGGTTTCGCGCACGGAAAGCGTCGTATAAGAGGATGAGGGGACGGTGTGACCGTTGCCGTTGCGATGGTGGACGGCTGCGGCTGGGGTTTCTGAGGCAGTGGACTCGATCGCCTGAAAGCGATCCCAACGAAACGACTCGAGAAGCGGGTCGGCAGTTCCGTCCCACAGCAAATCCGCCGTCAGTTTCGCCGTAATCGGTGCCAGTAAAATGCCGTTGCGATAGTGTCCCGTAGCCAACACCAAATTGTCGCAGTAACTCGACCCCAAAATCGGCAGTTCGTCTGGGGTTCCGGGGCGGAATCCCCACCAAAACTCTTCGATCGCATAGTGTTTCAACGCGGGATACAATCGAACCGCGCGAGCGAGTAAATCGCGCATTCCCTCGGGGGTGTTTCCCGGCGTAAACCCACCTCCTTCCGTCGTCGCTCCAACCACGATCTCGCCGTTGCGACGGGGAATAATGTAAGTCTCGGGACCGAACAACACGCGACGCAGCGGTAGGTTCTCCGTGTTGTGCGGCGTGCGAACCGAGAACATCTGACCTTTGACCGGAAATACTGGAATCGGCAGCAGTTCGTTGGCCCAAGACCCCGAAGCGATCGCGTAGCGACCGGCCTGTAGCCGTCCTTCGTTCGTCTGGACGCCGACGATACGATCGCCCTGCTGAATCAAGGCTTCGACGTTAACGCCCTCTCGAACCGTCACCCCCGCTTTCCGCACGGCTAGCGAGAGCGATCGCGCTAAGGCGCGACTGTCGGCTTGTGCGTCTTCGGGATACCACCAACCGCCGACGACGTCCTCTCCGAGTCCCGGTTGGTGCTGGCGCACCGTCTCGCGATCGAGCCAAACGGCCGTCCCCGCTTCCTTTGGCGGTTGCGTTTTCGGCATTTCGTAAAACGGTGCGAGAATGCCACAAGCCCAGTATCCCGCCGACAGTCCCGACAGTTCCGACAGTTGGCGCGACCACTCGGCGAACATCTCCCGAGAGCGCAGACAGAGTTGTAACATTGCCCCAGGGGGGATTTCCTCCGCTTGCGGCGCGATCATCCCTCCAGCGGCGTGACTGGCGGCTTGTTGGAAATCGCGGCTGACGACGGTGACGGTGGCGCCGCGCAGTCGGAGTTCGAGGGCAACGGCCAAGCCGATAACGCCGCCGCCGATAACGAGAATGTCAGGAGTCGTTTCTGTCGAGATCTGGTGTCGAGTCATGGTTCGTAATTGAAAATTGGCAATTGACAATTGTGAGAATTGACAATTGAGAGGGGGAGCGATCGAGCTGTTGTTGGATGTAGGATGTTGGAGACAAAGGAACAGAGTTCAAAGCGATCGCGTGTGCGCTCCTAAAGACTTGAAGTTTCTCGCACCTAACCCGCTCGATCGTCGCGTTCGGTCTAACGTACAAACAGACTTTCAGTGTAAAGCGTTTGACTGGCCGTACTGGAGACAAAATCTCGAAAACTGCAAACGGTTTCTCTCTAACCCCATCCCCTTTTCACAAAGATCGAAAAGATTCGGAACCTACCATAAGGCTCGGCGAGGAGAAGGCTGAAACGTCGGAGTCGGCGTCGGGGTTGGCGCGGGAGTTAGTGTTGGCGTGGGAGTCGGGGTTGGCGTCGGGGTTGGCGTGGAGGTCGGCATTGGGGTCGGCGTTGGCGTGGGGGTGGGGCCGAACGGTTGTGCGATCGGCGGTTCTTCAGGCGATCGAGACGCAACGTTCCACATTTCGAGACCGAACGCACCGAGATCGCTCGTCAAACCGAGTACCAACAGCCCCCAACCCCAAATCGGAAAAGACGACCAACCGTTATAAGCCGACCCTCTAGAGGTTGAGGCTGACACTGAGGAACTAACGTTTCTGTCTTCAGGAGGTAGACCCTCGGGTGGGTTCTGTGGATTGGACATAGCTGTCTGAGTCGGCAGCAGCGTGCGATACCTTTGAAAAATTTAGTCAAATCGCGTCTAAATCTTCCCTTCGATCGCGAACGGCCAACCGATCGCCGGGGATTGATTCTGCTTACGTTTCCTTTACCACAACGCGGGAATCTCGTTTTCGGGCTGCGATCGCACCGTGGGAGAAGGGGTCGCTGTCGGACTGGGGATCGGACTGGGAGTCGGACTGGGGAACTGGGGAACTGCCGTTTCCGAAGACTCGTCGATGTCCGTCGCTGTCGGACTCGAAGGGATCGCGAAGTCGCTTTGCGGCGTTTGCAACCCCTCTTCGGGGCGAGACTGAGATGGAGTCGGGTCGCGATCGCGATCGCCGCGCAGCCAACGACCCTCAGCCACGTAGCGCACGAACGGTAACGTCACCGCCACCACCAACCCCACCCCCGCGATCGCTTTGAGATTTCTAAAAATATCGTTCAACGGTCTCGCGCCGTTCCGTCCGGCGTCCACACAACTCGATCGCCTTGTCCCCAAAAGCCATCGAACTTCGTCACGCGCACGTCGCCCAATACCCGAGTTTGACAGGCCAAACGCAGATTTCGCGACGACTCGTGAGGTGGGAGCGATCGTCGAGCGCGATCGCGCCAGTTCGCCTCCGACACGTCCCCGTCTACCCGTACCGCACAAGTCCCACAAGTCCCGATACCGCGACAGTTAATGATAGAAGCATTTCCGTTGTACAAATCGATACCCTGGTGCAGGAGAACGCGGCGGAGATTCGCACCGCGATCGCACTCGAAGGTTTTTCCGCAGGCGGTGACTTTAGGCATAGGTTGACTGTTGATGTCTCCTTCTCTATTGTGACAAGCTTGAGAGGTTTGCCATCAAAAAATCGGGTAAAATTTGGAGCAACCGCAGCTTTCTCTTAAGACTTACCCGAATTTCCAAAACTTCCTCAGAACTTTTAAACGCTCCCATGACCGCCAACCGCCTTTGGATTTACGATACGACGCTGCGCGACGGAGCGCAGTGTGAAGGGTTATCGCTCTCTCTCGAAGACAAACTTCGCATTGCCAACCAGCTCGACGCCCTCGGCGTTCCGTTTATTGAAGGCGGTTGGCCAGGTGCCAACCCGAAAGACGTTCAGTTTTTCTGGCAACTGAAAGAAACCCCCCTGCAACGTTCGGAAATCGTCGCCTTCTGTGCGACGCGTCGCCCAGGACGTACCGCCGCAGACGATCCGATGTTACAACCGATCCTCGCGGCCGGAACCCGTTGGATTACTCTGTTCGGCAAATCCTGGGATCTCCACGTCACCGAGGGATTAAAAACCACCCTCGACGAAAACCTGGCCATGATCCGCGACAGCATCGAATATTTTCGCAGCCAGGGACGCCGTGTAATTTACGACGCCGAACATTGGTTCGACGGCTACAAACAGAATCCCGAATATGCCCTCAAAACGCTGCAAGCTGCTGCCGAAGCTGGGGCGGTGTGGCTGACGCTATGCGATACCAACGGCGGAACCCTGCCTCACGAGATCGGTGAAATCGTCTCGGAAGTCGTCTCCGAACTCGGAACCACCGTTCCTTTGGGAATTCACACCCACAACGACTCCGATACGGCCGTAGCCAACGCGCTCTCGGCGGTGTTGGCGGGGGCGACGATGGTTCAGGGAACGATTAACGGCTACGGCGAACGCTGCGGTAACGCCAATCTCTGTTCGGCGATCGCCAACTTACAACTGAAGTTAGGCTATCAGTGTCTCGACGACGACCGACTCCTCGCCCTGACCGAAACCAGTCGGTTCGTCAGCGAAATCGTCAATCTCGCCCCCGACGATCGCGCCCCCTTTGTCGGGCGATCGGCCTTCGCTCACAAAGGCGGCATTCACGTTAGCGCAGTGCAACGCAATCCCCTAACCTACGAACACGTTCGCCCCGAAGCGATCGGCAACCAACGGCGTATCGTCATTTCCGATCAAGCGGGATTGAGTAACGTTCTCGCCAAAGCCCGCAGTTTCGGTATCGAGCTAGACAAACAAAATCCTGCCTGCCGTGAAATCTTAGAAGAGTTAAAGACCCTCGAAAGCGAGGGCTATCAATTCGAGGCAGCCGAGGCCAGTTTCGACTTGTTAATGCGGGAAGCGTTGGGACAGCGGCCGGTACTGTTCGAGATAAAAGGCTTTCAAGTTCACTGTACCCAAGGTGACGGCGAGGGAGAAAGCAAGTCCTTGGCAACCGTGAAAGTTCGCGTCAACGGCAAAGATTTCTTAGAAGCCGCCGAAGGCAACGGGCCAGTTTCCGCTTTGGACGCCGCCTTGAGAAAAGCCTTGGTCAGTCTGTTCCCCGAAATCGCCGACTTCCACTTGGTCGATTACAAAGTTCGCATTCTCGACAGTCAAGCAGGAACGGCAGCTAAAACCCGAGTGCTGCTCGAATCGACCAACGGACACCAGCGCTGGACGACCGTGGGGGTTTCGACTAACATCATCGACGCCTCGTATCGAGCGGTCGTGGAAGGGCTAGAGTACGGTTTGCTGTTGAAACGCAGTCTCGTCACCGTGGAGAGTTGAGGGAGGGCTCAAAACTCTCAACAATATTAGGGTTTTTTAACACGATCGCCCGACAACCCTAGTTACTCGTGTTTTTTGGTATACGGGACTACATATTTTTAGTAGTCACGATCGCATTATGGAATATGAATCGCTTACTGTGACTATAAGTCAAGTAGCCCTTTATTTTTCAGGTGTGAGGGAAGATGCGAAAACTTATTTGGCAGATGCTATTGTTCAGCCCGGCGTTCGTAACGCTGTTGGGGCTGAGCGCACCCGTTCGCGCAGAAAACGAAAAACTCGAGATCGCGTCGGAAGTGGGTCTATCGAAACCCGAAGCGATCGATGAAGCTAGCTTCGGAAGCAAACAAATTTCCGTCAGCGACTTTATCGACGCAACCGAAGAGCGCTCGCTCGATCGACCGAGTGCTAATCGCGACCTCGATCAAGTGACCTCCGTGTCTCAACTGTCCGACGTCCAACCGACCGACTGGGCGTTCCAGGCACTCCAATCTCTCGTCGAGCGCTACGGTTGTATCGCGGGGTATCCCGACGGCACCTATCGCGGCAACAGCTTCATGACCCGCTACGAATTCGCCGCTGGTGTCAACGCGTGTCTCGATCAAATCGTCGCTCTCATCGGCGGTGGCGACACCATCGATCCCGCCGACCTCGCTACGATTCGCCGATTGCAAGAAGAATTCGCCGCCGAACTGGCCGCCTTGCGCGGACGAGTGGACGGTTTAGAAGCACGGGTGGCCGAACTCGAAGCCAACCAGTTCTCTACCACCACCAAACTGCAAGGAGAAGTCGTCTTCGGACTGGCTGACGCCTGGGGCGGAGAAGATGTCGATATCGACAACAACCAAACCGTCTTCCAGTACCGCGCCCGTCTGGCCTTCGTCTCCAGCTTCACCGGACGCGACCAACTCTGGACTCGTCTTGACGCCGGAAACGCCACCTACTTCAACAACCTCGACCAAGGGGTCTTCACCCACAGCTTCGACAGCGGCAGCAGCGTCGAGATCGGCTGGTTAGCGTACTACTTCCCCATCGGCGACAACGTCCAAGTTTACTTACCGGCCGCCTATCCCCTATGGCAAGACTTCGTCCCCACCGTCAGCCCCTACTTCGAGGGCTTCACCGGTGCCAGCAACGCCCTGTCTAGCTTTGCCGAATCGAGTCCGATTTACAAAGTCGGTCTGTCCAACGGTGGCGGTATCGGTTTCAACGTTGAAGCGACGGACTGGCTGACGGTTTCGGCCGGTTACTTCGGTGGCGACTCCTTCAGCCCCAGCCAGAAAGAAGGGCTGTTCAACGGCGAGTACTCGATGCTCGGACAGTTCACCTTCAACTTCGACAACTTGCAAGTGGGCTTGACCTACAACCACGCCTACTTCAACGACAGCCCCAACAGCGATAACGGGATTTTCGACCTCGGACCGGGAACCTTTACCGCCGTACAACCCTTTGGTGGCAACGCAGCCCTGTATACCAACTCCTACGGTGCAGCGGCGTCCTACCAACTCGGCGACAGCATTTCCATCAACGCCTTTGGTGGTTACACCGACGCCGAATCTCGGGCTTCGGGTAAAGACGATGCTGAAATCTGGTACTACGGCTTAGGCTTAGCCTTCCCCGACTTAGGCGGAGACGGCAACTTACTTGGCATCATGGCCGGTGCAGAGCCTTACGTGGGTGGCTTGAACGGTAGCAGCGACGATTCGGTCGCCGACGATACGCCGTTCCACCTCGAAGCCTTTTATCGCTATCAACTCAACGACAACATTTCGATTACCCCTGGCGTGATTTGGTTGACGGCGCCGCAAGGTGAAAAAGACAACGACGACGCTGTGGTCGGCATCCTGCGGACGACCTTCACGTTCTAGCGCGTTCTAGCGAGAGATCTCGCCACTTCGCCACTTGAGTTCCCGTCGAGCGATCGAGTTGTTTGACTTTATGTCAGACAATTCGATCGTTCGATCGTAATGTCGTTGCCTCGACCTCGATTCTTCCCGTACAATTTGGTCGGTGTTGAGGTGTGAACGAAGATGTATCACCATTCCCGGCCGATGTTACGAGTCAGCCCCGTTCTGGCAGTCCTGTTGAGCGCGAACGCTGTTTCGGCGGCGATCGAACCTTCTGAAACAAATACCCGTTCCGACAAAAAACTCGCTGAGATCGCCACAGTCTCTCCGAGCAAACAGCTCTCCGTCGACGATTTTATTGAAGCCCGAGAAAACCAATCGATAACCCAACGTCGGCAAGCGCCCTCTGGTAATTCTCGCTCCCAAGTGACCTCGGTGTCCCAACTGTCCGACGTCCAACCCACTGACTGGGCATTTCAGGCACTCCAATCCCTGGTCGAGCGCTACGGTTGTATCGCCGGGTATCCCGACGGCACCTATCGTGGCAATAGCTTCATGACCCGCTACGAATTCGCGGCAGGCGTCAACGCTTGTCTCGACCAAATCGTAGCGCTGATTGGCGGTGGCGACACCATCGACCCCGGCGACTTAGCGACGATTCGTCGTTTGCAAGAAGAATTCGCCGCCGAACTGGCCGCCTTGCGAGGACGAGTCGACGGTTTAGAGTCCCGCGTCGCCGAACTCGAAGCCAATCAGTTTTCCACCACCACCCAACTGCAAGGAGAAGTCGTCTTCGGACTGGCTGACGCCTGGGGCGGAGAAGAAGTCGGCGCCGACAACACGCAAAGCGTCTTTCAATACCGAGCGCGTCTTGCCTTCGTCTCCAGCTTTACCGGACGCGACCAACTTTGGACTCGTCTCGACGCGGCCAACGCCGGGCCTCTCGTCGAAATTGGCGGCGACGCCATTCAAGGTGCGACCACCTATCAAACCACCGATTCCGGCAGCAGCGTCGGTATGGGCTGGCTGGCGTACTACTTCCCCATCGGCGACAACGTTCAAGTTTACCTCCCGGCAGCTTTCCCGTTATGGCAAGACTTCGTACCGACGGTCAGTCCGTACTTTGAAGGCTTTACGGGGGCGAGCAATGCCGTCTCGAGTTGGGCAGAATCGAGTCCGATTTATAAAATGGGGCTGTCCAACGGTGGCGGTGTCGGCGTCAATATCGAAATTACTGACGAATTGATGCTGTCAGGGGGATATTTCGGCGGCGATTCCTTCAACCCCACGGAGAAAAACGGCTTGTTTAACGGGGATTATTCCACCCTCGGACAGCTAACCTTCACATCGGGAGATTTCCAAGTGGCGGCCACGTTCCACCACGGCTATTTCAACAACTTCCGCGATGAAGGCGATGCGTTGTTCGATACC
This sequence comes from Geitlerinema sp. CS-897, assembly GCF_028368005.1. NCBI lineage: Bacteria > Bacillati > Cyanobacteriota > Cyanophyceae > Geitlerinematales > Geitlerinemataceae > Geitlerinema > Geitlerinema sp. CS-897. The sequence goes on from NZ_JAQNCQ010000128.1 coordinate 9,959, forward strand.
TTGGTGGGAACGGTTCGCGCTCGCAATCCGTTCTTCGACGAATCGACGTTCACCAACTCCTACGGTTTACAAGCGGCGTATCAAATTACGGATGGTATTGCGGTCAACGCCTACGGTGGGTTTACCCACGCTCAAGCGGCCGGACAAAATGCCAAAGCGGAAATTTGGTATTACGGTTTAGGTTTGGCGTTCCCCGATTTGCTACTTCCGGGTAACTTGCTCGGGATTATGGCTGGGGCAGAGCCTTACGTGGGCGGCTACGAAGGTCAAGATGTCGGCGGTATCGTCAGCGATACGTTGTCCGACGATACGGCGATTCACCTGGAAACTTTCTATCGGTTCCAGTTGAGCGACAACATTTCGATTACGCCCGCTGTCATTTGGATTACAGCCCCCGACGGCGATCGGGATAACGAAGATGTGGTTTATGGTGTATTGCGGACGACGTTTACGTTCTAATCGTTGCATTTTTCTCTGATAAATGTCCCCGTAGAAACGGTTTGAAAAACGTCTCTGCGGGGATTTTCAAATATCGATCGAATATGTTTTGATACGGAATCCGAATTTCAACGCTTCGACTCCGCTCAGTGTTGAGTCCTCGACTCTGCTCAGACTCAAATACTGATTTTATACGAAATCCGAATCTCAAACACTGGTTTTACCAAGCCGAAAAAGCCCCTCTCTGTGTCCTCTGTGTCTCTGTGGTGAAGACTTTTTAAAACCTAGCTTATCGGACAAAAATTCTGTATGAATTGTGGTTTTCTCTGTTTTGAGACGGCGATTTATTAATTAATATTATGCTATGTCGGTGATGTTAAACGTAGAAATGGATATAGCAGTTCCAAATGAGTCGTCAAAAATTAAAATAGCCGAAAAAATCTGATTTCCCGTTCCCCGTTCCCGATTCCCTTTTTGTCTCAATTTTGTTACACAACTGATTTAGGGTTGCTATATTTTTATAAAAGTGAGATGAACTCTTTTAATGTGAGGCGATCGCATCAGTTTTATTGTTGTCGTTCGATCTCGAACCGTTTCCGATAAGCTAGGTTTCAAGGAGTCTTCACCACAGAGACACAGAGGACACAGAGAGGGACTTGTCGGGCTGGGCAAAACCAGTATTTGAGTCCTCGACTCCGCTCGGACTCAACGCTGAGCGAAGTCGAAGCGAGCGAAGTCGAAGCGAGCGAAGTCGAAGCGTTGAAATTCGGATTCCGTATCAGCCGATTTTGACGAGTCGCAACCCATCTCGATCGCCTCACCACTCTTGCAGGCGATCGCCCACCTCCCAACTGCTGGGCAAACTGGCAAAACCTCGAGCTGGGAATCGACCCCTCGCCGCAAGTGGCCGCGAGAATTGCAACCGTATCAGTTGGGAGCGATCGAGAAATCAGGCAAAATAGCTATAAAGGGAACGACCCTGTCCGTATTAAAACCCTCATGCCGCTTCAGCCTCCTTTCCGTAGACTTGCCGACATCCTGCTGTGGGTCGATGCGACCGGCCGCATCGTCGCAGCCGACCAAAACGCTCGCCATAACTTGGGCGAGGATGGCGATCCCATCGGCCAACCGATCGCGCGTGTCGTGACCGACTGGAACGAAACCACTTGGAAACAATTGTGGATAGCCGCAAGTGCGGGGGAAACGGTGAGTCTCGAAACCCAACTGCGCGATCGCCGCTGCCGAGAGGTTCCCGTTACCGTCCGTCTCGAGAGTATCGACCTGAACGCTGAAACCTACTGCTGCGTGACGGTCTCTCCCCAGTCTGCCCCTACCTCCGCCACTCTCGAGTGCGATCGCTTCCGCCAACTGGCCGACAACGCTCGCGATGCGATTTACTGCTACAGCCTCGTTCCCAAACCCCAATTCGAGTACATCAGTCCTTCGATCCAAACCATTACCGGCTATTCACCTCAAGACTACTACGCCGACCCCGAACTCCCTTTCAAACAGGTTCACCCCGACGATCGCGACCTGCTCGGTCACCTCTTGCGATCGCCGCGCGAGTCCGACTCCCCCGTGGTGTTACGCTGGTTTCACAAAAACGGTCGTGTCGTGTGGACCGAACAGCGAGACGTACGCATTTACGACAGCGACGGTTACTGTATTGCCATCGAAGGCATCCTGCGCGACATTACCGAACGCCGCCAAAGCGAACTGGCCTTGCGCCAACAGGCCGAGCGAGAACGACTCGTCAGCGCGATCGCCCAGCGCATCCGCCAATCTCTCAATCTCGAAGATATCCTGCAAACGACCGTTACCGAAGTCAGACAGTTTCTGCAAAGCGATCGCGTCTCGATCTATCGCTTCGATCGAGATCCCTGCGAAGTTTCTAACTGTCCCGGTGTCGTCGCGGTCGAGTCCGTCGACGCGCCCTGGCCGCCCATGCTCGATACCTCCATTCCCGTCGCGTCGTCCGCTGAAGAACTCGAACACTATATCGAGGGTCGCATTCGCACCTTCGACGACGTGCAAACCGAGGGCGAACCGAGCTTACATCCCTTATTCGAGCGGTTCGCCATCAAATCGAGCCTCATCGTTCCCATTTTGCTGCAATCCTCAGAAAGCCGCGATAACAGTCACCTGTGGGGATTGCTCGTCGCTCACCAGTGCAGAGAACACCGTCACTGGACGTCGATCGAAATCGAACTTCTCGAACAGCTAGCCACTCAAGTCGCGATCGCCATCCAACAATCTCACCTATTCGAGCAAGTCCAGCGACAAGGCGTAGAACTCGAGCGACAAATCCGCGAACGCACCCAACAACTCCAACAAGCGCTCGAATTCGAGGCCATGCTCAAGCGCATCACCGATAAAGTGCGCGACAGCCTCGATGAAAGCCAAATTGTCGAAACGGCGGTTCGCGAAGTCGCTGTCGGCCTCGGTGTCAAATCCTGCAACGCCGCCCTCTACGACCTCGAACGGGGAACCTCCACCATTTGTTACGAATCTGCCCCTCTAATTCCCACCTCTCAAGGGCGAGTGTCTCGCATGGGGAACTTTCCCGAAATCTACACCCAACTCCTCACGGGGAAATACTTCCAGTTTTGTTCGCTGATTCACAATCCCAAACGAGGGCGAGTTGCCATGCTCGCCTGTCCCATGTTCGACAACCAAGGGGTTCTCGGCGACCTCTGGCTCGTTCACGATCCCGACTATATTTTCAGCGATCAAGAAATTCGCCTGGTGCAACAAGTCGCAAACCAATGCGCGATCGCCATTCGTCAGGCGCGATTGTATCAAGCCTCTCAAGCCCAAGTGGCCGAACTCGAAAAACTCAATCGCCTCAAAGACGACTTTCTCAGTGCCGTCTCTCACGAACTGCGAACGCCCATCGCTAACATGAAACTGGCGATCGAAATGTTGAGGATCTTTGCCCCCGGTCGTGAAGAAACCTCCGAACCCGAACTGCTCGATCGCGAACAGATCGGACGCATTCAACGCTATCTCAAAATTCTTTCGACCGAATGCACTCGCGAAGAAGAACTCGTCGAAGACCTCCTCGACCTCCAGCGACTCGAAAACAACGCCTATCTGATTTCTCTATCGCTCATCGACCTCAACGAATGGATTCCCTCGATCGTGCATCCGTTTTATACCCGAATCGCCGATCGCCAACAATCGCTGCACGTCGAGCGTCCCGAAAAGTTAGCCCCCTTCGTGGGCGATCGTATCAACCTCGAACGCATTCTCGTCGAACTCCTCAACAATGCCTGTAAATACACTCCCAACCGAGGAGAAATTCAGTTAAACGTTCGCGAGTCCCAACAACAAGACGAGAACAGCGGCGAAAGTATTCCGACCCTCGAGTTTACCGTCGGCAATCAAGCCGATATTCCCCCCGAAGAACTCCCGAAAATTTTCGAGAAATTCTATCGCATCCCCAACGCCGATCCTTGGAAACAGGGGGGAACCGGTCTCGGTCTGGCATTAGTCGAAAAACTCGTCACCCAACTCGACGGCAAAATTCACGTCGAGAGCCAACAGGGTTGGACGACCTTTACACTCGTCTTCCCCAATCAACGTCACAAACTCAACAGCGAGGAGGACAATCGATCGTCGATCGTCGATCGATTGTCCTAGCTCCCCTTTTACAGTGAACAGTGAACAGTGAACAGTGTTTCAGTCACCAGTCACCAGTCACCAGTGGGAACAGGGAACAGGGAACAGGGAACAGGGAACAGGGAACAGGGA
>NZ_JAQNCQ010000010.1:0-3438 GCF_028368005.1 Geitlerinema sp. CS-897
CATTTTTTCTTGCCGGATGCACAGGAATTTCCAATTTTACCTCTTTTTCGGGTTCTCGAAGCCATGTCAAGACTCCTCTAAGCCTTACGTCGTAAGCTTTTCACTTCTTTTCAGCAAGCCCTACATAGGGTGCATCTCAATTTCGTAGAACGACCCCTCCGCCTTCGGCACCTCCCCTTAGTAAGGGGAGGCTGGGTGGGGTTCCGATCGCCAAAGTGAGATGCACCCCTTACATAGAACTTATGTTGGATTGATTGAAATAGGAGAACGGAATATTTTTGACTTGAATATCGCTAAAATTACCAATGTGCTTGGCGTTTAGTCTTCAAAGTTCTTATAAATTCATCAAAATATAGAGCATGAGTAAGGAGAAGCAAGCTTGTATTCCTAAGCCTGTTCTGAAAAACAATTTTAATTCTGATTGTTCCTTGCCTTATGGGTTAACAGCGAATTATATTTGTCATTCAATGAGAGATTTTATTGAGTTTATCGGCTTTATAAATAATCAACTTTATTAAAAAACATGGCGCACCTATAAAGTTTTCTAATGCCCACTAATTTTATAGCAGAATCATTTGAGTCGTGAACGCCCTCTGTAGTTGGGATCGCATTTCTACAGTACTTTCAGATTACAAGGATTCACGAATCAGTTGGGCTGGCTATAGTAGCATGGTGGGTGAATTTATGAATATAGCAATCCTAAATGGTTTGCGGAAACAGATCGGCTGAAAATCCCATACCGTAACGATCTATCCTGAAAACAATCCGCAAACAAATTCGTACTGCTATATGACAATTCCTAAGTATTGCCAAACTTTAGTTAAAAACAATTATCATAATGGACATCCCGATTTAATTTCAGTCGATACCTTCATTGATAATTCTGTTCGATACTCAACTCAAGGTATTGAAGCTCTCGATATTTAAGAGGTTGGCAGGGTCACAATGCAGAATCTGTTTGGTTGATGTTTTTTTGCTTTGATAGCAATATATCAAGTCAAAAAACTCAACCTACCTAAGCCTTTTTTTTTAAGCGGTTTACGCTGCTAAGCTAGAAAAAGAAGACTGGACAACTTCAGGACGTTCTGGGAAAAGTCGCCGTACACCAACCGCCAGCGTAAACCCGAAAAGATTGTAGAAAATGAGACATAACAAGGATAATCCAAGGGGTTCAAAATAGTTAGATTCGTTTTTTTTAACAAAAAACAACACCTATTAAGTCCATCGAGTCAAGATAAAATATTCGTCCGATCGACTCCAACACGACGAGATCGATCGCGAACCATTTCCCACAACGATATAATCGCTGCATCACCGATTACCCGTCACCATCAAATGTTTACCGACATTGCGAACCACTGGGCGCAACTTTGCATCGAACAACTCGCCCAACGGGACATCGTCAGTGGCTACCCCGATCGCACCTTTCGCCCAGAAAAATACCTCACGCGGGCGGAATTCGCCTCGTTAGTGTGTCGGGCGTTTCCCGATGCAGAAACAGTCAAACCGGGAATTCAGTTTCGCGACGTTCCCCCAGCCTACTGGGGATATCGCGACGTTCGCCAAGCCGCCGAACGGGGTTTTTTCTCCGGTTATCCCGATGGAACCTTTCAACCGAATCGCCCGATTCCTCGTCTCGAAGCCTTTCTCGCCGTGGGATCGTATTTACAATTGCGCTTCGACGGCGACGACAGCCTCGAGGTGTTAAATCACTGGTTCGACGATGCGAATGTCGTTCCTGAATACGCCAGAGATGCAGTCGCAGCGATCGCACGATCGGGAACGATCGTGAGTTACCCCAACCCCAAACGCTTAGAAAGCGATCGCCCCATCACGCGAGGAGAAGTCGCGGCGTTGCTGTCTCGGGTATTGAAACTCGATGGAGTTCCCCTCGAATACGTCGTGGGGGTAGAACGTCCGCCCCGAGTCAGAGGACTTCCCGGTTTTCTCAACGCGACACCCTTGGTTTACGCGAAGTCGTCTCACCCAGCAGAGACGACGGGAATTCTCGTTTCGACGTTTCCGCTTGAGGGAAACGCCCATCTCGATCGCCCGTTGACGGGAAATTTCGAGGTTTTAATCCATCAGTCGGTGCAGTGGGGCGATCGCGACGGGTTCAAACCCTCGTATCAGGCAATTTTGCTACAAAACGCCAGCGATCGCCCCGTCGAGATCGAAATTCCCACAGCGGCGAGTGTCGCCACAGATCCCGACGCCCCAATTCAGCATTTTCCCGAAACCGTCGAAAACCCCGACGGAACAGTGTATTCGGGTTCGGCGAGTTGCGTGACGGATGCGGTGTTGCGAAAAACCCGTCAAGAGATCTTCCCAGAACGTTTGACCCTCGAGGCGGGAGAAACCACGCTGTTACTCAACGCCGAAATTCCTCCTGGCGAACCGACGAACGATCGCACCACCTTCATAGGGCTTTCGACATCCGATCCGGTATACATCGCAAGTTTAGTCCGTTCCAGCGACGAACCGCCGACCCTCGTGCAATGGTTGGAACTGCTAGAGTCGGGAGAACAACTCGAGGGAGACGCCGCCGTGTTGCGAGGAACCCGCTGGCGGACTCGGGTAACGGACGACGCCAACACGCCCGTTTTAACGATCCCCACGCCGCGATCGTCAGTCTGTTTACACCTCAACCGAGAACTGGTCGATCGCGCGATCGCTCCCTCTGAATCTCGATTTAACCGCACTTACGCGGGGATCGAGTACGACATCGACCTTCCCATTTATAACAATTTACCCGAGGCGCAATCGGTCGTCGTGTCGCTCTCGTCTCCCATCGCCATTGAAGGCGATCGCGTCGAATTCGCCGAAGCGATCGACGAACTGGCGTTTCGTGGAACTGTCAAAATCACGTACGAGGAGTTTTCCCAAACCGTTATGACCAGTTTCGTCCATCTGACACAATTTCACGGACCGCAGGGATCGCCGTTAGCGGTGTTGAGAATTCCCGCCAATACCTCGCGAAGGGTTCGCTTAAATTGGATTTATCCCCCAGATGGGATTCCGCCCCACGTGTTGACAGTCGCAACGCTTTAACCGTTAATTTCGTAGCTCGACTCAATATCTATGGGGTTGACTTTTGTTGAGAACAGGTACTTGACAAAAGACACAAAATAAGAATTCTTTATTTTGCCCTGTCTTTGGGCATCTCAAGCCCCCATTGAACAATAATAGCGACGCATTCCTCCACCTCGCGCGACTCAGGTGGGGGTCAAGGAGCGCAGCCTAGTGGTACCGTGTGACCAACTTAATGGGCACGGCAAAAGACGGAACAAAAATTCCGAGTCCTCTGGAGGCACGATTCATTAAGTGAGGTTAATTCCCTGTAAGTCCAATGAGTCGGTTAATATACGTCAGACTCCAGGCAAGAGTTTTTCTAAAGCCCCATAGTGGAAACAACTTGGGGGTGTTGCTGGGTAAAAG